>DATCTP010000306.1:0-6332 GCA_036567885.1 Anaerolineales bacterium
CAAATCCCGCGCCTCGTTTAGATAGATGAAACTGCTGAATATAGCCAGGACAACTGCCAGTATAAAAATAAACCATAACGTAATCCGAAAACGAACGCTATGAAAAAAATCAACGATCCAGTTCCACAAGGGTTTAAGAAAGGATTTAAGAAACTTCATCGCATCATTTCTCCGGATCACGCAGACGATAACCAGCGCCGCGTATCGTCTCGATCAATTTGACTTCGTGCGGATCATCCACTTTGCGGCGCAGGCGGCGGATATAAACATCCACCACGTTCGACGTGATGGTTTTGTCATAGCTCCATAGATTTTGGATGACCATCTCGCGTGTGATCAGACGGTTTGTATTCCGCATCAGGTATTCAAGCAGGGAATATTCGCGGGCAGTCAAATCGAGAGGCGCTTCGGCGCGTGACACAAAGTGGGTGGCTGGATCCAACACCAAGTCGGCGACTTGAAGCGAACCGGCTTTGTTGTCCGATTCGCGGCGGAGCAGGGCGCGCAGGCGAGCGCGTAATTCCGGAACTTCAAACGGCTTGACCAAATAATCATCCGCGCCGCTATCGAGACCGGTGACGCGGTCATTGAGCGCGTCACGGGCGGTCAACATCAAAATCGGAGTGGTATTGCGTTGATCGCGCAGAGACCGGCAGACTTCGATCCCGTCGCGCTTGGGCAGCATCACATCCAGGATAATGAGACTGTAGGGGGTGAGTAGGGCAAGGTCTTCGCCTTCCACGCCATCATAGGCGGTGTCGATCACATAACCATCTTCCTCGAGGGTTCGGCGCAGGGCGTCGCTCAAACGGCGATTGTCTTCGATTAATAGAATTCTCATATTTCTTATTTTAGCACTCCAAGATGATTGGAAGATGACAGCGTTTTTACAGCCAATTAACACGGCATTCATGTGACTGTCATATTGACTAATTATACTTTGGGCTTGAAAATACCGAACGGAGAAACCATGAAAAAACAACTTACCGCTTTTGTCGCCGCCATCTTCATCACCTTGTGCATCGCACTCGGCATCTTTGCCATCAGCGGCGTGGCGTTTGCCAACTCCAACGGCGTTCAGGCATCCAATGTCCAGGGACAGAGCGCCTCTACGAATGTCAACGCCAGCAATGTCGTCAGCCAAACCCAGATTCAACAGCAACAGCAAATCCAACAACTGCAGAGTCTGGTGGCGCAATACCAACAGCGCGAACAGCAATATCAGCAACGCGAACAGCAGTATCAAACCCAGCTCAGCCAAGCCAACACGCAGGCGACTCAGGCGCAACAGCAACTGCAACAATATCAATCGTTGGTGAGCTTCCTGCAGCAACGCGGCATCATAACCGTGACCAGTGACGGACAGGTGTATATCAACGGCCGGTAAAGGACAACTATGAGATTCTTCAAGGCAAGTTTACGAACTTTGATCATGCTGGTGAGCACGTTCAGTTTTCTGGGCGGATGGGTCTTGCTGGCGCACTCGCTGAAGCCGGTATCGAATTCGTCATCGTCGGCAGCCTACATGACTTCGGGAATTGCAGCGACGCCATTGCCAACACTGGCTCCGTTGCCGGGATTGGATTTTTCGCAATCGGCAGCCCAGCCGGTTCAGCAGCAGAATCCGTTCACGATTGTTCAGCAGGCTCCCCAACCGCAACCGCAGGTTCAATCCATGCCGATGTTCACCACCAGCGGCTCCTAATTCATGGAATGGATTGAGTTTCGAGCCATGAACACGGATGTGCTCGTGGCGGCGCAAGGACCGTTGGCAAAAGAAGGAATGCAGGTTGCACGTAATATGATCGAAGCAGGCGAACGCCGCTTCAGCAGGTTTCAACAGGAAAGCGAACTTTCGCAATTAAATCGGTCGGCGGGGCAGTGGTTCAACGCATCCTCGGAGATGATGGATGTTTTGCAAAAGTCGCGTCAGTTTTTTGATGTTACGAATGGAATGTTTGATCCTTCGGTTTTACCGGATTTGATTCGCGTCGGATATAATCGAAGCATGGATGAAATCCGCGTCCAAAACAAAATCGTTTCATCCTCCGCGCCTGAACGCAAACCCAAAGCGGACCTCCGCGAAATGGAACTCGATCTCAATTCCAGTCGCGTCCGTTTGCCGCAAACCATGCAATTGGATTTCGGCGGCATTGCCAAAGGCTGGATCGTGGACCAAACAGTCACCGCGCTCAGCCGTTATTCGGATGCGTGCGCGGTCAACGCGGGCGGCGATATGCGCTTCATCGGTCATTCGCCGATTGGCTTGGGCTGGCCCGTCGAGTTGGAAGACCCGCGCGACTCTTCGCGCAGCATCGCGAAATTGACGATAACCCACGGGGCGGTGGCGACATCCTCGGTTGCCAAGCGAGTATGGAAGCAAGGCGAAACAGATCGCCATCACATCATTGACCCGCGCACCGGCGAACCCGCGCAATCGGATTGGTTGTGCGCCACCGTCATCGCCGATGACACCGTCACGGCTGAGGTATATGCCAAAGCTTTATTGATCGGCAAGCCAGCCGAGGTCGAGAAATTGACCGCCCTAAAAAATATTGTTTATCTTGTGGTGGATCGCGAGGGAAACTTGCATGGTTCACCAAATAGTCAGGAGTACGTACATGAGCACGAATCTATCCGCTAAAAATTCAAAAGACGACGGCATCGTTGACAAGATCATCCGGGGGTTGTTCCTGGCCGCCTTGTTATTATTCTTCGGCACATTGATGATGGCATTTGTATTGGTATTGCAAACGCCCGCCGGTTCTTCGGTTTCGCAAGCCCTGAATTCCCTGTTTGCACTCGACAGCGTGCAGATGTGGTGGTATGTGACGCGCGCCGCTGCACTTACCGGTTACTTGTTGATGTGGCTTTCGATGGCCTGGGGCTTGGCAATCGCCAATAAAATTCTTTCCCCGGCTATCGAAGGGACATTCACCTACGATTTCCACGAATTCCTTTCCCTGTTGGGAATTGGATTCATTATCCTGCACGTGGCTGTTCTTTACTTCGACCGTTTCCTGCCGTTCACCGTGATCCAAACTTTGATCCCGTTCATCGATTCATACCGCCCGTTCTGGGTGGGACTGGGAATCATCGGCTTCTATTTGTTCCTGTTGGTGGCGATCACGTTCTACATGCGCAAATCAATCGGGATGCAGGCTTTCCGCGCCATTCACGCCTTGAGTTTAGTCGGCTATCTCGGCGCGACGTTGCACGGATTGTTTGCCGGAACTGACTCGGCGTTATGGATGACGCAATTGCTGTACGCCATTACGTTCATTGTGATCGTGTTCCTGACGGCATACTGGTTGATCATCCTCGGTTTGAACCGGCGCGAGAAAGCGGAAGCGGCGGCGAAAGCGGCCGCGGCGCAGAGACGCGCGCAACGGCTGAGACAAAATCAAAGCCAAAGATAGAACGAAATAAACTTAAGACCTCCGAGATTTTGAAAATCTCGGAGGTCTTGCTTTTCTACGCCAAACTCTCTACAATAAACATAATCCCGCTAGGGCAGGGGAGGAGACTTTATGTCACTCGGCGAAAAACTTGGAAAACTCAGCATAGCCATTCTTGAGAACTTTGTCGAGGATAAACTCGGCAAAAAGTTCGTGGACGAATTGCGCGCTCCGACCGATAGGGCAATTGCAGTTGCGACCGCGCTTGAAGAAACCGAGAACCGCTTCAAGAAAGAATTCGACGATCCAGAAATCGCGCACGCCATGTTTGTAGATTTACCAGCCGATAAGGAAATACTCGGCGCGGCAGTGGGGAAATTTTATGACCATCCAACCGATCCAGATTTTCAACAAAACCTTGAAAAGATTTTGGCAGGAGCGTTCAAGAATATTTCAAAACAACGCGTAAAGAAGGCTGTTGATTTTTATATAGAGATATTGACCGAAGAGTTGGCGCTTGCCGATGAAACTTTCCGCGAGAATGCGCGGGCGTTATCTGATTTGCGAGTCGTTCAAATCTTGAAGCGCGTTGAACAGCATTTGGCAAATCAAAATTCTGTTAATCAAGAGCATCTGGTTCTTCGTGCTCTTCATCAATTGCCTCCCGCGCCCGCGGATTTTACCGGACGCGAGGAACAACTCAAACAAGTTCTCGATGCATTAAAAGAACACAAAGGCGCGGCGATCAGCGGCTTGACTGGCATGGGCGGAATCGGCAAGACCGCGTTGGGTTTGGTCGCGGCGCACCAAATCGAAAGTCAATATCCAAACGCGCAAATCTTCCTTGATCTAAAAGGCGTGACCGAGCCGCTTTCCGCATCGGACGCCTTGCGGCATGTCATCTTATCGTTCGAGCCAAAAGCGGATTTGCGTGAAGCGAACGAAGATCAACTCGCGGCGTTGTATCAAAGCCTTTTGGCGGACAAAAAAATTCTGGTGTTCATGGATAACGCGCGTGACGCGGCGCAGGTGCGGTCGTTGATTCCGCCTGAATCGTGCACACTGATCGTCACATCGCGCTGGCATTTCATTTTACCGAATATGAATCCGCTCAGGTTGGATGTCCTGCTGCCGGAGAATCAAGCCATTGACCTTTTGCATGAATTATGCAAACGCATCGGCGGGACGGCGAAAGACATCGCCGAGTCCTGCGGTTATCTGCCGCTGGCACTGCGCATCGCTGGGACGTTCCTCGCCGAGCACAACGATTGGAACCCGAGGGAATATGCGGAACGCTTGAAAGCCAAATGTTTGAGTGCATTGAAAGGCGAAGAGCAGGATGAACGATTCGACCTTGAAAATGTTTTGGGCGAAAGTTATGGACAACTGACGCAGGATGAGCAAAAATACTGGCGCATGTTAGCGGTCTTCCCGGCTTCATTCAAACGCGAAGCCGCCGCAGTTGTATGGAAACTGGATGAAGACGCGGCGCGCGACTTGCTCAGTAAATTCAATCGCATGAATTTACTGGATTACGATGAAAAAGCAAGACGATATTCGTTGCATGATTTGCTAGGAGAATTTGCGCGATCTAAATTAAGTGACGAAGAAAGTTTTTCAGCACGTTTAGAGCATGCAAAATATTATTATGGCTTAATGAAGTATGCTGACAATTTATTCTCCAAAGGTGGCAAAGATACTCTCAGCGGTTTATTTATTTTTGATACTGATTGGGTAAATATTGAAGCGGCAAGGCGTTGGACAGTTTCCAAAATGAACAACTCAGAAGATGCAGCCAGTTTGTGTAATTACACTATGTTCATATATTGTTTGGATTTGCGTTTGCATCCTCTAAAAAAGATATCATGGCTTAACGCATCCCTGGAAGCAAGTAGATTACTGAAGGATAAGGAAGGCGAAGGCATACATCTTGGCAATCTCGGAAAAACGTATGCGGAATTGAGTGAAGTGCGCAAGGCCATTGAATTTTATGAACAAGCATTGGCCATTGATCGTGAAATCGGAAATCGACGCGGTGAAGGCGCAGGTCTTGGCAGTCTAGGATATATATAGGGAATTGGGCGATGCAAGCAGGGCCATCAAATTATGTGAACAGGCGTTAGCAATCGCGCGTGAAATCAGGGATCGACGCAGTGAAGGTCAGAACCTTGGCAATCTGGGGATCGCTTATCAAGATTTAGGTGAGGCGCACAAGGCCATTGGGTTTTATGAAAAGGCATTGGTAATCGCTCGTGAAATCAAAGACCAATATAATGAAGGCTATTTCCTTGGCAGCCTTGGGAATGCTTATCTGCTCTCAGGCGATATACACAAAGCTATTGGGTTTTATGAGCAAATCTTAGCGATCCATCGAGAAATTGGCGACCGTCATGGTGAAGGTCTGGATCTTGGTAATTTAGGAATCGCTCACAACAGATTGGGTGATACAGACAAAGCAATAAAATTTTATGAACAAGCATTGGTAATTGCCCGTGAAATCGGAGATAGAAGAAATGAAGGAAATTGGCTCTTTAACTTCGGACTTGCTTTATACAGCTTAAGTGAAAAGGAGAAAGCTATTATCTCGGTAAAGCAAGCATTGGCAATTTATGAAGCCATTGAATCACCAAATATGCAAAAGGCGCGCGAGTTGCTCAAGAAGTGGGGCGGTGGAGATTGATCTAAAGGATGAAGCAGGAAGGATAAAGGATGAAGAAAGCGACATGAAAGGTTACTCCTTCTTGACATCTTTTGAATTCTGAATTCAGAATTCATGCCCCGCGAAGCTGTAGGTTATCATAAATATTGAGCCAAAATCATGACTAGAAGCTCTCTTATTTCAAATATATTGAGCCAATTATTTCACGAATATTGAGCCGAACCCGTTTTTATTTACAATATATTGAGCCAAAGCGACAAGATGATTTTGCCACA
>DATCTP010000307.1:0-2226 GCA_036567885.1 Anaerolineales bacterium
TGACTCCATCTCCAGCGGCAATCAACTTTGCCAAGCTGGATCATTTCAACGGAACTCATATCCGGCTCTTGTCGGATGCGGAACTTGCCGGGCGCACCAAGCCTTTCTTCATCAAAGCAGGTTTTTCCGTTAAAGATGAAACGCTCCTGAAGATTGCCCCGCTGATTCGCGAACGACTCGTTACGCTGGATGATTGCATTGCCTTTGCTGGTTTCTTTTTCAAAGAGAATGTTGAACCAGTCTCGGATGAATTGATTGCCAAAGGCTTAGACGCAAAACAATCGGCGTCCATCGCGCAGAAGTCCTATGAAATCCTTTCGTCATTACCCAATTTGAATCATGAAACTGCCGAGCCGCCGATGCGTGCGTATGTGGAGCAATCGGGACTGAGCGCCAATCAAGTGTTTGGCATTTTGCGAGTCGCCATAACGGGACAAAAGGTCAGCCCGCCGCTGTTCGAGAGCATAGCGATTATCGGGAAGGAAAAATCATTGGAACGTTTGAAGAAGGCAATTGAGATTTTAGGGAGAATGTAAACTGTAGGGCACGTTTCAAACGTGCCCTACAGTTTTTTTATTGCTTCTTTTCTATCTTTGCCCAGGTATCTTTCAGTGACACCGTCAAATTGAAAACAGGTTTATCGGAAGTGGAGTCGAGGTCGGCGCAGAAATATCCCTGGCGTTCGAATTGGAAACGGTCGCCCGCTTGGGTCGAGGCGAGAAGCGGTTCCCCATAACCAGTGAGAATAGTTAACGAGTTCGGATTCAGACATCCAAGGAATCCTTCTTCGCCCTCCTCAGGATCTTCTTTTGTAAAGAGACGATCATAGAGTCGAATTTCTGCTTGCTTCGCGTGCGCGGCAGAAACCCAATGGATCGTTGATTTGACTTTGCGACCATCGGGCGCATCGCCGCCGCGCGTGGCGGGATCGTACGTGCAGTGGACTTCAACCACTTCACCTTTATCGTTCTTCGCGACCTGCGTGCATTTGATGAGATACGCATAACGCAAGCGGACTTCATTGCCGGGGAACAAGCGGTAATATTTTGGCGGCGGCGTTTCGCGGAAATCTTCTTGTTCAATGTAAAGAACTTTGGAGAATGGAACTTTGCGCGTGCCTGCGTTTGGATCTTCAGGATTATTGACCGCATCCATTTCCTCGACCTGTGAGTCGGGATAGTTATCAATGACAATTTTTAGCGGACGAAGCACAGCCATGCGGCGCAGTGCGCGTTTGTTAAGGTCATCGCGAACACAGGCTTCAAGCAATGACACATCGCTGATGCTGTAATTCTTGGCAACGCCGACTCGGCGTATGAAATCGAGAATCGCTTCGGCTGTATAGCCGCGCCGCCGCATGGCGCGCAGTGTTGGCATGCGTGGATCATCCCAACCGGTTACGCGGCCTTCCTCCACGAGACGGCGCAGTTTGCGTTTGCTCATCACCGTATAGGTCAAGTTGAGACGCGCAAACTCGATCTGACGCGGCTTCCACACGCCGAGTTGTTCGGGGAACCATTCGTAAAGCGGACGATGATTCTCGTATTCGAGCGAACACAGCGAATGGGTAATGCCTTCCATCGAATCGTTCTGTCCGTGCGCCCAATCGTACATCGGGTAAATTTTCCACTTGCTTCCGGTGCGATGATGGGGCGGCTCATGGATGATTCGATACATAACCGGGTCGCGCATATTGATGTTCGGATGCGCCATGTCAATTTTGGCGCGCAGGACGCGCGAACCGTCGGGGAATTCGCCGTTCTTCATGCGCTCCAATAAATCGAGGCTTTCTTCCACGCTTCGATTGCGGAATGGCGATTCTTTTCCGGGCTCGGTCAGGGTGCCGCGATTTGCGCTGACTTCCTCCGGGCTTTGATCGTCTACGTACGCCTTGCCCATTTTGACCAGTTTTATCGCCCACGCATAAAGCTCATCAAAATAATCGGATGCGTATGTCACCTTGACCCATTGGATGCCAAGCCAGCGGGCGTCATCCTGAATTGCATCTACAAATTCAGTCTCCTCTTTGGTTGGGTTCGTGTCGTCGAAACGCAAGACTAACTCGCCATTATTTTCCTTGGCGATCAGATAATCAATCATGAATGCCTTGACGTGTCCGATGTGAAGGTAGCCGTTCGGTTCGGGCGGCAGGCGCGTGCGGACATAGTTGAAGCGTCCGTTTTTCAAATCTTCTGCAACCGCTTCGCGGATGAAATCGGATGGTTT
>DATCTP010000308.1:0-6092 GCA_036567885.1 Anaerolineales bacterium
CTGAGCCGGTTGTTGAATCACCGTCCACGCAAGTTGTTGAAACGCCTTCAGTGGAAGAAATGCCCGTTGAAGCAGTGCCGGTCTCAGCCAAGAAAGAGACCAAGAAGGCAGCTGTCGAAGAAGAGGAAGATGAGAATGCCAAGGATGGCGTCTCGTTGGATGAGTTATTCAAAATGAAACCTGAGATCTTCCAAGCCACCGGTGCAGCAGAAGAAGATGACGATGATAAGAAGAAAGGTAAGAAGAAAAAGAAAAAAGGCGTCGAGTTGGTGCTTGATGAGGACCTTGGTGAAGTTGTGGGCCGCAAGATCCATAAGCGCGGCGAAGACGAACTTGCGGAAGAATAAAATATTCTCCTTTCCTTTGCCTTCTTATTTTAGAATGGGCAACGGATCGGAAAGTTAGTTGAAGGTGTCGAAGAAACCTGTTCAACGTATGAAGCATATTCCCCAACGCACCTGCGTGGGATGCCGCACCGTCATGGCAAAACGCCAACTGGTGCGCGTGGTCCGCACGGCAGATGGGGTGCTGGTTGACCCGACCGGACAACTGGCGGGGCGCGGCGCCTATTTGCATGACCGCCGTTCCTGTTGGAAATCTGGGTTGGCGGGAAGTCTCGCCCATGCGTTGAAGACCGAGTTGACCGCGGCTGACCGCGAGCGCTTGGAAGCCTTTATGAACACGCTCCCTCAAACGGAGCCTGGCGAATAGTGTTTATGTACGAATAACCATCGCTCATAGACCGTCGCCTGTTCAAACCAGCGGTTAGATGATGCTGGTTTGATGATTTGAATTTCGGAGGTGGCCTATGAGTAAAAAGATTGAATTGCCTGCGGGCATTGTGATTCGTGATCTGGCGCAGAAAATTGAAATAAGCCCCATTGAGGTTATCAAAAAACTGATGGCGAACGGTGTGATGGCGACCATCAATCAGTCCGTGGATTTTGATACCGCGGCGATTGTGGTGGCTGAATATGGATTCGAGGCGGTCCCCGAAGCGCAGGAAGAAGTCGAAGAGAAAGAAACCGGTGAAATTCCGCTGTGGCGGCGTTTGATCGCGGATGAAGATGTAACGAAGCTGGTCAATCGTCCGCCGGTGGTTACCATTCTCGGACACGTGGATCACGGAAAAACATCCTTGCTGGATGCGGTTCGTCAAACCGATGTCGCCGCGGGCGAAGCTGGAGGCATTACGCAGCACATCGGCGCGTATCAAGTTGAGAAGAAAGGACGCACGATTACTTTCCTCGATACGCCTGGTCACGCCGCATTTACTGCCATGCGAGCGCGCGGCGCGCAAGGCGCGGATATTGTGATCCTTGTGGTCGCGGCAGATGACGGCGTGATGCCGCAGACGCGCGAAGCCATTGCTCACGCCAAAGCGGCGCGCGTACCGATCATTGTGGCGCTGAATAAGATTGATAAACCCAATGCCAACCCGGAACGCGTCAAGCAGCAACTCGCGGAAATGGAACTTGTGCCGGATGAATGGGGTGGTAACACCATGATCGTGCCGGTTTCTGCAAAACAGAAGCAAGGCATTGACGATCTGCTCGAAGGCATTTTGCTGGTGGCGGACAATGCCAATATCAAAGCCAACCCAGCCGGAAAAGTGATCGGGACGGTGATCGAAGCGGAAGTGGATAAATCCAAAGGAACGATTGCCACGCTTCTTGTTCAGAACGGAACCTTGGAAGCAGGCGATATTGTTGTTGCTGGCAAATCCTATGGACGCCTGAAAGCCATGTCGGATTACAAAGGTAAACCGGTCAAGAAAGTTGCGCCGTCCACGCCGGTAGTGGTGATGGGATTGAATGATGTTCCTGCGGCGGGCGATGTATTCCAAGTTGTGGATTCAGAAAAAGAAGCGCGCGCCATTGTCGGCGAGCGGATTGAAGCGGAGAAATCTCTATCGCACACGAAGAAAAAAGTTTCATTGGAAGATTTGTTTGCCAGCGTTCAAGCCGGTGAAGCCAAAGAATTGAATCTGATCGTCAAAGCCGATGTGCAAGGTTCGCTGGAACCGCTCGTGGTTGAATTGCAAAAACTTGGTCAGGGTGAAATCGGATTGAAGATTCTTCATGCCGAGGCTGGAAATGTTGGCGAGAACGATGTGATGCTTGCCTCGGCATCGAAAGCGTTGATCGTCGGCTTCAATGTTCAGGCTGATGTGGCTGCGCGCCGCTTGGCCGAGAAGGAAGGCGTGTCGATTCGACTTTACGAAATTATTTATCGTATGACCGAGGATATCGAAAAAGCTCTCAAGGGAATGCTTGAACCGGACCTCGTTGAAAAAGTCCTCGGACGCGCGACGGTGCTGGCGGTGTTCCCCGCTTCCAAACTCGGACGAGTGGCGGGTTGCCGCGTCACCGAAGGCGAATTGCGCCGCAATTCGAAAGTCCGATTATTTCGCGGCACCGATCTGGTCTTTGAAGGCGAAATGGCTTCGCTTCGCCATGAAAAAGAAGATGTGCGCGAAATCCGCACCGGTTTTGAATGCGGCGTGGGTTTCAAGAGTTTCCATGATATTCAAGTGGGCGATCAACTGGTTTGTTATGTGATCGAGAAGAACGAAATATAGCGAGCTAAAATGCCATCCGGACTTCGTCTCCAGCGTATTGCAGATTCAATCCGTCAGGAAATCTCGGAAATGCTCATTCGTGAGATCAACGATCCGCGCCTGAAACTTATTTCCATCACCGACGTAAAAGTGGATAAAGAACTTGCGTATGCGGATGTGTATGTCTCTGCGGTGGAAGGACATACGCGTTCTGAGGAAATCTTGGCGGGATTGGAATCTGCCAGCGGCTTCCTTCGCCGGACTTTGGCTGGACGCATCGAACTGCGAGTTTTTCCTCGCCTGCGCTTTCACTGGGACCCGACGCCCGAAAATGCCGATCACATCGAAAAGGTTCTGGCAGAGTTGAGAGCCAAAAAGAAAGTCTAAAAAGAAAGTAACATTTCTGCAATCTACAACGACTAATATATACGATATAAAGTTAAGAGGGCATGATTGAATGAATGAATCGATAAATAACGCAATAAAAGCTCGATTTGCCGAGGCGAAAGAAATTCTGGTTGCATCCCATGTTCGTCCGGATGGCGACGCGGTGGGCGCATTGTTGGGTTTGGGATTGGCTCTGCAACAATCCGGTAAAAAAGTTCAGATGGTTCTCGCAGATGGCGTGCCGTCTTCCTTCAAACAGTTGGAAGGCGCGGACCAAGTCAGGACTGCCATCCATGGAAAATTCGATACCTTCATCACCGTGGATTGCGCGGACTTTAAACGAACGGGCAAATTATTTGAATCCGTCGGTCAGCCAGATATCAATATTGACCATCACGTGACCAACGAAATGTTTGGCAAGATCAATTTGATCGAAGGCGAAGAAGTGGCCACCTCCGCCATTCTCACCAACCACTTGCCGGTATGGGGATTCCAAATTACGAAGCCAATCGCCGCCGCTTTATTGACCGGCATCATTACCGATACATTGGGATATCGCACATCCAACGTTACGCCTGAGACAATGCGGCAAGTGGCCACATTGATGGAATCCGGAGTCGATATGCCGGAACTTTATATGCGCGGACTCGTGCGCCGTTCGTTTTCCGCCACGCGGTATTGGGGCGGAGGCTTATCGAATCTCAAAAATAAAAACGGAATTGTTTGGGGAACGCTTACGCTCGAAGACCGGAAAGCCGCCGGTTATTCCGGGAACGATGACGCGGATTTGATCAACATTATTTCCGCCATTGACGGATTTAAAGTGGGAATGATTTTTGTGGAGCAATCGGATCATCGCGTAAAAATTTCGTGGCGCGCACTCGAACCCGGCATTGACGTTTCGCAGATTGCCAAATCATTCGGTGGTGGCGGTCATGCCGCGGCGGCAGGTGCGGATGTTGAAGGAACTTTGAATGAAGTTCAAACGAATGTCTTACAAAAGACTCAGGAAGCATTAAGGCTTTAGGATATAATTATGATAACGGTGTCGGATTAATTTGTCTAAAAAGGACATAGGAGGAAAAATTATGGAGACTAGAATGAACAGTCAGGATGTGAAGAACGCCATCTCCGGCGTTCTGGTTGTGGATAAACCCGTGGGCATGACATCGCATGATGTTGTGCAAGTGATTCGCAGTGGCACTGGATTAAGACGCGCCGGGCATACTGGTACGTTGGATCCGCGCGCTTCGGGCGTGCTTGTGATTCTTGTCGGACCGGCGGTTCGTTTATCGGAATTTGTTTCAGCTTCGGATAAACGTTATCAAGCGATCATCCGCCTCGGGTCCACGACCGATACGTTTGACGCGGACGGGAAGATCACGCCCTCCGATGAACCGGTCAATGTGACCGAAGAACAATTCGAAGAGGTGCTCAAAACGTTCATCGGTGAGATCGAACAGACTCCACCGCCGTATTCCGCCGTCAAAGTACAGGGACGCAAAGCCTATGAAATGGCGCGTGAAGGCGAAGAAGTGGAACTCGCGCCGCGCAAGATCACGGTTCATCATCTCGAAGTGCTCGAATGGGCGCCGCCGGAAGTGGTTATTGACGTGCATTGTTCGTCGGGCACGTATGTCCGTTCGCTGGCAAACGATCTGGGCAAGACGCTTGGATGCGGCGCGTATCTGGTGGGTTTGCGCCGTACCAAAAGCGGACGCTTCTCATTGCGTGATGCCACGCCGCTCCGAAAACTTCAGGATGCGTTTCATGCCGGGAACTGGTATCAATATCTGATTCCCGCCGCAGAAGCGCTTGCGGAATGGCCGGCGATTGAACTCAGCCCGGATGAAGTGGAAGCGGTGCGTCATGGGCATCGCGTCAAAGCCGAAGCGGACGCCAAAGAAGGATTGGTACGCGGAGTCAGCACGCAGGGCGAGTTGGTGGCGCTGATGGATTTGGTCACCGGCGAGACCGGCGAATTCGAATGGCAGCCGAAGAAAGTATTTTTCTCGTAACATAAAAATTCAAACCGCAAAAGGTGCAAAGGACGCGAAGAAAATTCGAGTCCTTTGTTTTTAGAATGATCCATACGCACTCCTTGGAAGAACTTCATTTGCAAAATAGCTGGCTGACGATTGGCGTCTTTGACGGCGTGCATCGCGGTCATCAAAAGATCATCAGCAAACTTACGGCAGGCGCTCATGCAAACGGAGCGCATTCCGTTGTGCTGACGTTTTCCCCGCATCCCGCTTCTGTGTTGGGACGCGGCGAAGTTAAAAGCCTGACGATGCCCGATGAGCGTGCAGAGTTGCTCGGTTCGTTGGGCGTGGATGTGGTTGTTACGTATCCGTTTGATCCAACCGTTGCGAATTTATCAGCGCGCGAATTCATGACGCGTTTGAAGAAACATCTGGGCGTGAGTCACTTGTTGATGGGTTATGACTTTGCCTTGGGCAAAGGCCGCGAAGGCGATGCGACTCGTCTGGCGGAATTGGGGCGCGAAATGAATTACACCGCGGAAGTGATCGAAGCCGTCAGCGATGAAAGCGGCGTGATTTCATCCACGGAGATTCGCAAGTTGATTTCAGTGGGCGATGTGGCAGATGCCGCAAAACTTCTCGGACGGAATTATAGTTTGCAAGGTCCGGTGATGCACGGTGATGGCCGCGGAGGAAAGATCGGAATCCCAACGGCAAATATAGAATATCCAAAAGATAAAGTTATTCCTGCAAACGGGATTTACGCGTGTTGGGCATGGGTGGATGATCGCAAATATATGTCTGCCGTGAATATCGGAATCAACCCAACGTTTACACCGGATAAGTCAACGCCGAATGTGGAAGCGTATATCTTGGATTTCAGCCAAGATATTTATGGAAAAGATGTAGCGGTAGAATTTGTCGCGCGCTTAAGGGATGAATTGAAATTTGATTCCGTGAAAGCGTTAGTAGAAAAAATCCAGAAAGACATTGCGAAAGTTCGTAAAATGCTGAGGACAGCGTAAGCGGGCCTCCCGAAATAACATAAAAATGTTATGATGGAGGGATGACGACAGAAGAATATTATGCGCGGATGAAAGCGGAACTGAATGAAATCCAATGGCGTCATTTTCTGGCAAGCGAGGCGCTGCGGATCGGTTACG
>DATCTP010000309.1:0-2449 GCA_036567885.1 Anaerolineales bacterium
CGACACCAAAGGCACAGACGGTTCGAACCCGCACCTGGGCGGACCCGCCACGATCACGGGCTATTTCGGCGGCATCGGAGAACCGAACGATCATGCATTAATGTGGCTGGATGAATTCCTTTATTACTACACCAATTACGGCGTCCAACATGTGCTCAATTTCAACGCGGGAACCATCCTGCTTGGCTTTCTGCTTTATCGTTTGGGCGTGAACATTCAATTCAAAATATCCGTATTCTTCGGCTCGGACAATCCTTATCATGCGTTATGGATCATGACGATGGCGAAATTATTCAGCCGCGAAGACGGAACGAGTCCGTTGATCGGCTTCAACTGGTCGAACTCCATCAACAACCAGACCATGGAATTGACCGCCGAATTCCGCAAAGCGCTCGGCTTCGAGAAAGTGGTGCGCTTCGAGCATCACATCACCGAGACGTGGAAGAGCATCATCATCCAACCGTATAACCGCCGCGCCGAACTGGTTCAGATCGCCAACCACGTGGCAAATATTGCCGCCAAACATGAAGGCGGCAATCCCGAATTGGAACAAACTCGCAAGCACCCATCAGACCTTCTCGACTACTTCCGCGAGAAAAAAGAAGTGATCGCCTCGGGTGATTGGGATGCCATGCATCAAAACTTTATGGATAAGGTGGATGCGGCGAACAGCACCGCCTATGAATTAACCAAGCACGGATTAAGTTTCATCGCCGCACAAAACCTGCACCGCTAAAATAAACTGAATGAAAAAAGACGCTGTTTTTCATCAGCGTCTTTTTGTTTCACAAACCTTATTCGCCCCCGTGCTTTACAGATGACCGTAAATACACGACAATAATAATAATGGTCGGTATCGCCAAACACAAATAAAAGTTGAATTCATAAGATTGCAGTCCGCCGCCGAACAGCCATGCCCACGGATATGGAAAATCGCAGGTGACATAAACTTGACCGGACCGCGTATCTGGTATGACCGGCGTGTTGCAATTTGAGATTGTCAAAATAAAAAGCAATCCCACAAACAAAGTCAACGCAACAACCAAGATTGTATTCTTCCACATAGTTAAATATCCACAGCAAGACAGGTCAGGGTTTGCTCCACCCCGGAGATCGGCTGGATCATGGAAGCCGTGATCGTGCCCAAGGTGGTCACGTCTGCGGTTTCCACTTCAGCCACCGCGTCATACGGACCAAAGGTCATGTGCGCCTCCACAACACCAGCCACTTTCCGCAAACTCTTGACCACGTCGTTGACTTCACCGGCTCGAATCTTGATCAATACATAGGCTTTCATATCTGCTCCTTTTCTAAAATCAGATAGGACGTTGACGAACGCCCCAAGCGATAAATCCCGATGCGATGAGCGCGACGAAAATAATCCCGCCGACCACCAGCGTTCCATTCTGACTTTGAGCGGGCGCGGCCGGAATCGGCGTCGCGGTGCCGGTTGCGGTTTCCGTGATCACGGCAAGAGTCGGTAACGGTGTGAACGTGGAGAGATCAATCGTCGGCTTGGCAGTTGGCGTGATTGGGGTCGGCGTGCCGACGCGCAGGATCAATAATTTTTGGCCGGGGAAAATCACATCCGACGATAAGCTATTCAAATTCTTGATGTCATTGATTTTTACTTTATAAGCAATCGCAATTTGCCACAACGCCTGCCCCGGCTGGACCACATGATAGATATTCCCGGCCTGGTCGGGCGTGCTGACGATGGCCATGGCAATCGTCGGTTCCTGCGAAGACGATGCGATGTTGCCTGTCGAGCCGATGCCTCCGCTGGAAGGCGTATAGGAAACTTTCGATCCGCTGGCAAGACCGCAGTCAATCACATAGTACGAAAAACCGTTGACAACAGCAATCCCCGCGCCGATATCTTGAAGGTCGGGAGAAAGCATGGTGCCCATATGCAGTGAATCGCCTTGCCACTCTTGAACCGCCTTTTGCGGCGTAAGGTTTGGCCCCCCTACGATATTTTCGGAAAAAAAACCGGGCGGGTTTGTAAGTGCATTTTCGACCGGATATCCTGCTGCCAGCGCGCGTTGATACGGCAAAGAACCATTCGCCCCGTAATGGGTCACGGAGCCGGACGAAGCCATATAGTTTGCTTGAGCTTGTGCGGTTCCCATCAAAATTGAATTGGCGGTATACGCCGATAAGCCATTCGAGGCGCGTAATGCATTCACCGCGCTAATCAAATCGTACGCGCTATAAGCCGCGGGCAATCGATCGTCATCCGCAAATGCAACTATGTTATTTGAAAAACCAAGAGATAGAATAAAGCTAATGCAAAGCAAGATAAGAAACTTCCGCATTTCATCTCCGCTAAGATTATAACCCCCAAAAGAACGGAGCATTTAAAACTTCGAGTACTTGTTTAGCGTTCAAAAGTGATATTTTGGTAGGGCATCTTGAAAAGGGTAGAAGGTCGTGAGGAAAAGAGGTA
>DATCTP010000310.1:0-2486 GCA_036567885.1 Anaerolineales bacterium
TCTTTATTTATATATTTCTCGGCTTCCTGCATACCAGCACGGCCGCTATCTTATGCCTGCCATGCCAATCTTGTTTTTATTCGGATTGCTGGCTTTCTTTGAGTTTGCGAAATCTGATCTATTCAAGCGTTACCATTGGATGGCGCAACGCGTCTGGCAAATAAGTTTGGTAATGGTCATGCTTGGCTTTGTCGCGCTTGGGGCGCGCTCTTACGGAGAAGATGTAGGTCTGATAGAATCAGAGATGGTGGTGACCGCCAAATGGGTGGCGCAGAATGTTCCGCCTGATGCAATCATCGCCGCGCACGATATCGGCGCACTCGGATATTTTGACCACCATCCATTGATAGATTTGGCCGGCTTGGTCTCGCCGCAGGTAATTCCCTTTATGCGTAATGAGACGCGTCTGGCGGAATATCTGGATCAGCGTCATGTAAGTTATTTGATCGCGTTCCCGGATTTTTATCCGGACTTGACGCGAAATATCCCGGTGGTCTTTAGTAGTGGAGGCAAGTTTGCGGTCGAAGCGGGTCAGCAGAATATGGCAGTCTATCGGTGGATGTTGCCTTAATCGGTTAAAATCAGGCTATGTATCCGTGCTATACTGAGTCGAGGTCATGGGTGAGTTTGGGATGAAAAAGATTACGTTGCTCATTGTGGACGATCATCC
Source organism: Anaerolineales bacterium (assembly GCA_036567885.1). Lineage (GTDB taxonomy): Bacteria > Chloroflexota > Anaerolineae > Anaerolineales > Villigracilaceae > Fen-1038. Next base: position 671 of record DATCTP010000310.1, read on the forward strand.
GTTATTCCGTCAGGGCGTTGTGGACGCGCTGACGCTGGAATCGGATCTGAAAGTGGTCGGACAAACCGCCAGCGGCTTTGATGCGCTGGAATTGATTCGTTCTTTAAAACCGGAGGTTGCGGTGCTGGATGTGAATCTGCCGGGAATCAATGGCCAACAGATTACTCATCAAGTGACGCAGGAAAAGCTAGAAACTCGCGTTCTTTTGGTCACAGGCTATGATGATATTGAACAAGCTTTGCATGCCGCTCTTGCCGGCGCGGCGGCTTATTGTTCGAAGAATATTGAACCCCAGAATTTAATTCAGATTATCCGCGAAGTGGCAGGTGGCAAATATATTTTCGGTTCGCGGACTTTGAATCAGCGCGAATTGGAAGAATGGGTGAGCGAACAGTTGGAGGGGGTGCGGCGCCAATATAGCGAACCGGGAAGCCCGTTTCATCCACTGTCCGAACGCGAGATGGAAGTGCTCGAGTGTGTTGTAAAAGGAATGAGCAATAAGGAAATAGCGGGTTTGCTTGGCATCAGCCATCAAACGGTCAAGAATCATGTAACCTCGATTTTGCGGAAGTTTGGCGTTGAGGATCGCACGCAAGCTGTCGTTTATGCGTTGAAACATGGCTGGGTGCAGTTGAAGAGCTCGGAAAAAAGACTTCAGAAAAAAATATAATTAGTAAGGATGACGAAAATGACGGATGAGAAACTCAACGTCCAGGCTGAATTGGAAGAAACTCAACGGGCATTGCGCGAGATCACTTTGATGATCGAACAGAGTCAGGGCGAGTTTTCCAAGCTTGCACAGCGAAATGCGGCGATTACGGCGCATTTGCAGCAGACCCAAGCTCAAATTGACAAAGCTTCTGTTCAAGATATTCGGATGGCTTACGATTCTGCGTTGGATGCACAACAGCGTCTGTTCGTAATGCGCGGGCAGTTAGAGAAGTTGCAAAGCGACAAGAGCCATTTGGAGAAATATAGAATCGCGCTTGGTCAAATTGGTTCCGGCGCTCCGACTGACAGCGAATCCGCCTCGAATGGAGGAAAACCTTCTTCAATCGGAATCGAAATGGTGGTTAATGCGCAGGAAGCGGAGCGCCAAAGGCTTTCGCGTCAGATGCACGATGGGCCGGCTCAAGCCATGTCGAATTTTATTTTGCAAACCGAAATTGCGGTGCGCCTTCTTGATATCGACGCGGCGCAAGCGAAGGAAGAACTTGGAAATTTAAAAGCCGCGGCTATGGGTACGTTTCAGAAGGTTCGCAATTTTATTTTTGAATTGCGGCCGATGATGCTTGACGACTTGGGCTTGGCACCCACGATCCGTAAATATGTAGACGCGTTTAAAGAACAGACAGGGTTGGAAGTTAGTTTGACGATCACTGGCTCTGAGCGTCGCCTTGAGCCATATTTAGAGGTGATGATATTCCGTGCCATACAGGAACTTCTTGGGAATGCTGCGCGTCATAGTCAGGCAACGGCCATCAAGATTTTGCTGGATATGGGGAATGAAATGATCCGAGTCAGCGTGGACGATAATGGAAAGGGCTTTGATCCCGAATCTGTTCTTAACGGAAAGAGTCTGGGATTAAAGCTAATTCGGGACCGCACCGAGATGTTAGGTGGCAAATTCGATATTGATAGCGCAACTGGTAAGGGCGCTCGAATTTCTTTCTCGACACCGATTCGCGGATGATTGTTGTTTTAGATTACAAAAACATTAGACTAACATAATTGTAAAGGCTACGCCTTGATAATTATTATGATTTCGCTATAATAAGTATAACCTTGGATGGCCTCCAGGGAAACTAAAAAGAAA
>DATCTP010000311.1:0-3660 GCA_036567885.1 Anaerolineales bacterium
CGTGGGATCCAAAACACCAGCCTTCATTGCGAGCCGTGCATAGGTCTTGACCGACGCGAGCCTCACATTGACACTGGGCACTGCGTAGCCCGTCTGCAACTGCCAGCGCGCAAAGCCTTCCACCAACCCCCAGGTGATGCCCCGCCAGGCTTGTACATTCCGGGCAAAATCACCAACTTGCAGCCCTATCCCCTGCAGGAACCGGGCAAACAGAGCCAGGTCATTATCCTGCCGTCTGAGTGTATTCTTGGCCTTGCGCGAGCGGTAATCCTGGAAAACGCGGCGAGCGGCAACGCCGTTGGCTGCCTCCCCTGCCCTAGCGAGAGCCAAGGGTCCGGAAGCGGGAATCATGGCAGGAACCGTCGCAGCCTTCTTTTTCATATTGTTCCTGATTTATATAAATAATCAGCACCTATATTCTACCTCGCCTGCGGAGTAAGGTCAAGCCACTTAGAAGGCCTGTAAAAACAACTTCCATACTTTAACAACCGATCTCAGCAACAGCCATAGTATGACGTGGTTGAATCGTGTAATTCCAATTGGGACAAGTTGGATGCCGGGTCAAGTGTAAACTTTCCATCACTTCGTCGGTAACTTTGATGCCGCGTTCGTAAACCTTTTCATGCAGAAAGGCAGACACTTGTAATCCTGTTTTGGTGGTTGTTCCGCGGATGCAAGCTAGCATAATTTCAAGCGTGCGTAATGGTTTAGCGGCCCAATTGACGCTGATGGGACCAAACAAACGATGTTCGATGGGATTCCATTTGGAAGCACCGGTTGGATAGTGGCATACCATCACAGTCATACCCAGAGTATCCGCCAGTTTCTCCTGAAGTTGCACTTTCCACAAACGTGAGCGACAGCCATTGCTGCCGCCGCAGTCGCAGAGTGCCAATAAGCAAGGAGCGTTCGGGAACTCAACTTGTCCGAACTGTTGCCACCAGCCTGAAAGGATATCTACCGCAAACTCAGCTGTGTCAGCCGATTGTCCAATATACACATATCCGCAGTTGTGGTTGACGTCATAAATTCCATACGGAACGGCATGTCCTTGCGCCTCGCTTTTAAAGTCATGGTCGTTGACTATTTCGGCTTCCAAGCACCAAGATTGACCTGTGTTCTTGAAATTACCAATCAACTCCTTCTTTTTGCCATCCAAACTGACAATTGGCCAGCCTTGTCTCAAAAATAACCGTTTCTGCGCCTCAATATATTCAAATTGTGTGTTGCGGTCAGGGTGCTGTGAGCCAGCGCGCCGTTTGACATTTACCTTGAGCGAGTATTTCAAATCTTTCAGCAAACGTCCAACTGTTTTGGGACACACCACATGCCCTTGATCTTTCAATTTCTCGCTCAGATGCTGCAAACTGCTGCGGATCCATTTCTCTGCGTTCATGGGGTTGCCAGCGGTTTCCGGTTCAACCATTTTTTGCAACGCTGCGACTATAGTCGGGTCTTTTTTTCAACACGCGGACGCCCTCCACCGCTGAGGCGGATTTGGGTACCTGGACGTTCTGCCAAGCCTTGCTTAATTTCTTGTTGTCCGCGTTGGATGGTTTTCTCATCTATGCCAGTAATCAATGACAGCAAACGTACACCCCCAAACCCTGCGCAGTTTGCTTCCACTGCCACGTACCACCGGCGTTGTTGTTCATCCAAACGACTCAACAACAAATTCATCTGTTGATGTTTTTGCTTGTTCGGATGCTCTTCTTTTTGTGTGCAATCCGCACACTGGCAAACGTGAATTCCTGAGATCGGCATCAAGAGTCCTTAAGGCGAAAAGTTTTCCCTGCTTTCTAATTTTACGCTCTTTTCGTCTTCTGTTTTCAAAAAACGGAAGTTGTTTTTACATCAGTTCTTAGCTGGACTTAAAGGGAAAACGGATATTTCCGAAGGCAGGGTCAAGAAAGCCGAAGGACCTATTAATCTCGACGCGTATAAGCCGCACAACTCGCAGCTCCATATTGGACATAAGACCTTCGAGATTGACGAAGTCGCTGTTAAGGTGGTACTTGCCGATCTTATAACCCAGGGAGATAATTATGCTGTTTATTACGATGACAGTGATGACAGAATCTTGTCTATGGAATCTGCATCAAAAGCCAAATAATTACGCGGTCAACTCCACCACCAACGTTTCCATCGCCAGGTCCAATGCGACCTGGCTCCTTTTTGCGGCTTCGTCAATCTCCAATAATTTGTGATAAATCTTTTCTAAAGAATTTAACGAAAATCGTTTGGCTTGTCCCGCGACTTTCTCCGCCACGAACGGATGCACACCCAATGCGCTGGTCACTTCGTTCACCCCGCCTTGCGCGTCCAAAACTTCGCGCGCCTGCAAAATCAAACGGAACTGACGAACAACCATGCCCCACACGCTGAATGCGTCTTCGCCTTCCAACAAGCGATGCAATAATTTTTGCGCCGACTTCCCATTGCCGGATGCAAGCGCGTCGACCATGGCAAAGATATCCGGTTCGGCGGTGACGATGCTCACCGCTTCCACATCCGCGACTTTGATCGGGCGCGCCCAATTGACATACGCCAGCAACTTCGAGATTTCCTGCGCGGCTTGACGCGTATCCGCGCCGACCATCTCGACCAGTTTCGCGGCGGCGGTTGAATCCATCTGTCCGCCCTGACGTTTTATCTCGTTGAGAATCCATCCGCTCATGTCTTTGAGGCGCGGAAGCATAAAAGCTTGGGTCTGCGCCAGCTTGGATTTCTCTGCCCATTTATTCAGCCAGTGTTTCTCAGCGTCGCGCGGTTCGATGATTTCGTACATCACCAGCCGCGTGCTATCCGGAATCTTTTCAATGAATTCCAGAAACTTTTTACGCGTGTCGGCTTTGTTGTATCTCGCTGATGGATTTGCCAACAGAACCAATCTTTGACTCGCTAAGAACGGCATGGAGTTGACCGCGTTATTCAATTCATCTTCGCTCATCGTCCGCGCATCGAGACGCGCCGTGTTCATGTTAGCGCTGGTGGGATCGGTGAAGATCGAATCGAATTCCGCGAGTCGGCGCGTGATGGCGAATTCGTCATTGCCGTAGAGGAAGAGGATGTTGGATTCTTTTGCCATAATAAACGTAGGGGCACAGCGTCGCTGTGCCCCTACAAATCATTTCGTAATCACACGATGCGCGGTGAGACGACCGCGCGAAGATAAACGCACATCCACGATTTGCAGGTTGCCCAAATCGGCATCGGTAGTGATGCGTTGCTGGATGATCGGTCCGAGCGGACGACTGAGCAAAACGCCGAACAAGGCAAATATCACTGCCAACGGAATGCGGATGATTCGGCTGAGGGTAGATTTCGCTCCTCGAAGCGCGAACCAAGCCAACGTCCCGGCAAGAAGCGCAGTGGTGGCGAAGTTGGTTCCGCATCCGGGATGAATGGCGAGTCCGCTTTCGCCGGCGCGCAGACGCGTCCAGGCTTCCGTTGCCGCGGATTGAATCTCTTCGGTGGGAAGATCGCCGAGGATGAAGAAGCCGGTTGGGTTGGAATGTCCGGCCATGGGATGAGTTGGATATTTTGCGGCGAGCATGTGAAGCGTGGCATGTTCAAGCGCGTGGTTGCGCCGTGTTTCGAGAATGAAGGGAAGATCCAAAATGGGATTCGTCATACGATGATTATACTCTTTGACGATAT
>DATCTP010000312.1:0-5643 GCA_036567885.1 Anaerolineales bacterium
TGATGGTTCGCATCGTGTCCAACGAATCCTGATCGGGCGCACCACATTATCCACCAACCCGTTGATCCAACCGCTGATCAATACACTGGATAGTGTATCGAACTCGGAATTAAACGGTGACGGTTTGCTGCTCGATGAGAACGGCAATGTGATTTATCAAACCAGCGGCAGTGCGCTTACATCCTATAACGGTTCGCGCGGCGACCAGCCTTCCTTTTCCAACAGCACCGCATCGAACGGCACGCGCCAATTGGTTTATTACCAACCGGTGGAAGGCAGACCGTGGGCGATTGTGTTAACCATCCCGGCGAGTCAAGTCCAGCAACTGGCGCTGAACATCGCCTTGCCGATGTCGGTGATGATCATTCTGTTGGCGATCCTGGCGCTGGTCTTATTAAGTGTGGGCTTGCGCGTGGTTACCGGCTCATTGCAAAGTTTGGCGTTTGAAGCCAATCGAATCGCACAGGGTCAACTCGATCATCCGCTTCAAACCAAAGATGTGGATGAGGTCGGCCAATTGCGGCGCGCTTTCGAACAGATGCGCGTCAGCTTGGCGGCGCGCCTCGATGAACTCAATCGTTTGCTGATCGTGAGTCAGGGCGTGGCATCCAGCCTCGAGATGCGGAACGTGGTCAAGCCGGTGCTGGATGCGGTGTTGGCCACCGGCGCCAACGCCGTCCATGTGGTGCTGCTGCCGTCCATTCTTCCCGAAACACCTGCGGAACTTTCCTCGCGCTTTGCGGCAGGTTCCGCTAAAGATTCCTATTCGCATCTGGATGAACAGATCTTGGCGATGGCGCAAAAACAGGAGCGCATCGTTTTTCCGAATCTCTCGCGGACACGCGAACTGGTTCTCGATCCCAAACGACTCAACCCCGGCGCGTTGCTGGCCATCCCGTTGCGCCACGAGAATCGCTATTACGGCGTGATGTGGGCTTCGTATGAACAGCCGCGCAATTTTTCGGAAGCCGATGTCCGTTTTGTCGCCACGCTTGCCGGTCAGGCTTCGCTGGCGGTTGCCAATGCGTATCTTTTCCTGAACGTGGAAGTGGCGCGACGTCAGCTGGAAGCGATCATCAACTCCACGCCGGACCCGGTGCTGGTCACCGATCAGCGCAACCGATTATTGTTTGCCAATCGCGCTGCCGGACAATCGTTTAGCATTGATGTCAATAAAGCCATCGGGCAATCCATCGAAAAAGTCATCGAACAAAAACCGCTGATCGATCTCTTGTTGGCTTCCAGCGAGAAGCCATCGGCGGAAGTGATTTTGCCGGATAAACGCACCTATCTCGCCACGGCTTCATCGGTGATCGCCGAAGGCCGCTCGATGGGCCGCGTCTGCATTTTGCGAGACGTGACGTACTTCAAAGAGATTGACACGATGAAGTCGGAGTTTGTGGCAACCGTCAGCCACGATCTGCGTTCGCCGCTGACGTTGATGCGCGGTTACGCCACCATGCTGGATATGGTCGGTAATCTCAACGAGCAGCAACAAAGTTATATCAAGAAAATTGTTTTCGGCGTGGAGAATATGTCTCAATTGGTGGGCAACTTATTGGACTTGGGACGGATCGAAGTGGGCGTGGGCTTGCAAGTGGAAAATGTTTCCGTGCTGGATATTCTCCAACGCGCGACCAGCTTGTTGCAATTGCAGGCAAGCGAAAAGAAGATCGTTTTGAATTTGGAAATCCCAAAGAATCTGCCAGCCGCCATCGAAGCCGATAAAGCTCTGCTGCATCAGGCAGTGTATAACTTGATCGAAAACGCCATTAAATATACGCCGGAGGGCGGTTCGGTCACGGTGCGAGTCAAAACTTTGCCAAATGATGTTCTTTTTGAAGTAGAAGACAGCGGCATCGGGATCGAACCGGATGATTTGCCGCGTTTGTTCGAAAAGTTTTACCGCGGAAAGCAACGGGAAGCACGCGCCCAGCACGGTTCCGGGCTTGGACTCGCTATTGTCCGATCCATTGCCGAGCAACACAGCGGCCGTGTGTGGGTGGAGAGTCAAGTAGGTAAGGGCAGCACCTTCTCCCTGCAAATCCCGCTTACACAACCGAAAACAAGACCCCTTGATTGATGAGGTATAATTCCGCCTTGCTCTCCGGGAACGAGAGCATATATTTTTTCAATTTATGGAAAGAAAGCAGGCAGCATGTTGCATCTGGCTCCCACCGAATCTTTTGAAAAGGAATATAAAGAACAGGAAGCGCTCTTCAAAGCCCAGCCGCCCATTGTCCAACGCTTTTTGGAAGCGCAGGCTCGGCAGATGGCGGATGCATTCGTTCAGCGCGGCTCCCGCGTCCGTTTTTCATTGCCCGACCGTGTTGCCGTAGAAACGAATGGCGAGACCTCCACGTTGACCATTCCGCAAAATTTACGCGAGCAATCGGTGGGCAATTTGCGCGACCGCTTTTCGGGAAACGATGTGCACGTCACGCTGCGCGACCGCCTTTCGCAATTGGAACAATCCCCGGATCGCGCCGTGGTTCTCAGCGCGCAGTTGATCCGCCATACGACAGCAGTGCACATGATCTATAATATGCTGCCCTCCGGACGGTCGGTCACGTATGTTCCTGAAGAAGATGAAGATGTGCCGACCATCCCGACCGGCGACGCGCTTGAGCCGGCATCGGCGATCACCGCCTCGACCGATGCGATTGCAGAAGAAGGAAAAGCCGAGGATGGGCGCGGAAATTTACTGGTCCCGTTTGTTCCGGAAGCGCGTCGCTTCTATCTCCCGCAATGGGTGGCTTTCGGCGATAACAATAAACTGTTGGTCAATTCCATCAGCGAAGCGGAAGCGCATATCGCTTCGATGCAGAGATTCCTGACCGTGATCTTTGCGGCGCGCTCACTCGCTCCGTATATGGTGGCGGATGAGGAATATCAAAAGAAGCGTTATGGCATGTTGGGACAACTGATCAATCAGGGACGCGCATTGGCGCGCTACCAGACTCATGAAATCATTCGTGCCGTCAAGGCACGCGCCGATGCGCAAAGTTTGAACCGCGGCTTGAGTCTAAGCCTTCCATATTTCGATGATCAAGATTTGAAGATCGACACCTATCACTTTGTGGTCATCCCCGCCGGACGCATCATGTTCGTCCCATCGTTCGTGGTGCGCGCCGCGCGCGAAGAAGAAGTCAAGGTGGATCAGGATACCCGCTTCAACACCTCGACGCGCAAACATTTGTTACTCGAACTCAAATTGCTGGAAGAAGCTTTTTCTTCCACAAAGTAGCGGTGAATTCAAGGTAAGAACTTTATGATATTTTCTGTTTTGCTGTTAATAGCGATTGTTTATATTTCCTTCCGCATTTCACCGCGCGAGAAAGAGGAGCATGCTCACATCCATGGCGCAGGGCAGATCGGTTTGTTAGCCGCCTTGGCGCTGTTTGGCGTGGATTACTTCACTTCCTATTATTACGCCACCGGCGAGTTGATGAGCGCCTTGCATCCTTATGGCCTGCAGGATAAAGCTTGGATCGTCGTAATCATCATTGCCTTCGTCAATGCCGTGTTTGGAATTTTGTACATGTATTCGCTCGGCATTTTCAATGAAGGCGGCGGCTCGTATACAGCTTCGATGCGCTATCTGTCGCCGGGATTAAGTTTGGTGGTCGCGGTCGTCTTGATTCAGGATTATGTCTTTACCATCGTGGTGTCCAGCCTTTCCGGGGTGGATCAGCTGCTTTCGATTACGAACTCTTATAACCTCTACTGGTTCTGGCGATTTTTGCTTGGTGCTTTGCTGGCAGGAATCACGTGGTATCTCACGATCCGCGGACGCGGTGAATCGGCGCGCGTCGTTTTCACCGGTTTGGGAATCTTCGGCATGCTCACCATTGTACTAGCCGTTGGTTTGTTCATTGCAAAAGCCAGAGGCGTTCCGCCCGTGCCCTATACGGATCCGGTTCAACATGCGACGTTATGGCAAGCGGCTTATGCCATGTTAACGGCCTCGATGAAAGGGCTGGTGGCATTGACCGGACTGGAAGCGATGTCGAACGGGATTCAGTTCGTGATCAATGAAGACGCGGGGATCGTCAAATGGGGCAAGAATCATTTGCCAAAGCTAAAAGGAATATGGGATTTCTATAGCGGCAAGGCAGGGATCGGTCGTTTCGTCCAAACTTCATTCTTATTCTATGGTGGTCTCACAACCGCTTTGCTGGCATATTTCGCATCGCACTTTGATGTCTTTGATGGAACCCTGGGACGCTCACTGGTTGCGAATTTATCCTTTATCGGCTTCAATCAGATTCCAGGCGGCGAGATTCTCTACTGGTCGTATCAAATATTAGCAGTCGCTTTGCTGGCGGCCGCTTCCATGACGGCTTTTCAGGATTTGCAGGCCACGGAATGGCGCGATGTCGCCATGGGCGAATTACCCGAACTGATCGTATATCGTAACTCACAAGGAACGTTTACCCGTTCTATTACGATCGGATTCATAGTCACTGTGATCATCCAATTGCTGGTGCGCGCCAATACGAGCGCGGCGGTTCCCTTTTACGGTGTTGGCGTTTTCATGCCGATTATGGTGATGGGATTTGCCATTCGCAAACATATTCTCGAACACTTCAAAGGCGCAGCCCGAAAATGGGGCTCCCTTGCCGCGGGGTTTGCGGGTGTGCTTTCCGGGATTGTGTTTGTCGGTCAGATCGCAGGCAAATGGACGGAAGGCGGCTGGGTGGTGCTGATCTCTTTTAGCGTATTGGTGCTTGCCGCAAACGCGTTATTGATTTCACCGATCGGCGTCCGTGAGCCAAAACAGATCCATCGTATCGTACGTGAGAAGGCGCGCGTGCAGGGCGCGATGGCTTCCATTGTCGAATGGCAATCGCTTCGAATGCAGGAATATCGGTATTCGGTTCTAGTGGGCATTACGCGCTTTTTTGAATTGCTCGGAATCCATCGTCCGGTACGTTATGAGGCGCCGGTCCCAGCCGGTGTATATGATCACGCATTGCATGTGGATCATCCCGAAGCGCCATCATTATTGGATCAATATCTCGATAATAAACCCGGCGAACCGAAAGTAGGCGGTGCGCCCAAGCAGACGGCTCCCGGCAACGATGAGGGAAAAGTAGAATAATCAGACGCGGGAGGCAAAAGTCTCCCGCGTTTGTACGCTTATGAGTTCCACACCGATTTATAGTCTGCGCGTGAACGAGGTTTTTGAATCTCTCGAGACTTCCTTGCAAGGTTTGTCCACCTCTGAAGCCGAGTCGCGCCGCGCTTTATACCGCGAAAATATTTTATCCGAGCAAGCGCGCCCATCCATTTGGCGCAAACATTTGGCTCAAGCCACGCATCCCTTTGTGTTGGTGATGGCAATTGCGGCACTCATCACACTTTGGCAAAGAGAATTTGCACTTGCGGCGGTGATTTTGCTCCTGACGGCAGTCAACGCGGGATTTTCCTTTTGGCGCGAATATCAAGCCGAACAAGCCGTTGAAAAACTTAAACATTTGCTTCCCGCATATGCGCACGTAATTCGAAACGGAGAGGATGTTCACCTGCCCGCCGCGGAGATTGTTCCCGGCGACGTTTTGATTTTGGCGGAAGGCGATAACATTCCGGCAGACGCGCGCGTGGCGGAAGAATATGGCTTGCGCGTCAACAACGCATCCC
>DATCTP010000313.1:0-4573 GCA_036567885.1 Anaerolineales bacterium
ATATCACCGAACGCAAACTGGCACAAAATAAGTTACAGGAAAGCGAGGAAAAGTTCCGCAAAGCCTTTCAAACTAGCCCGGATTCAATAAATATCAACCGCCTCGAGGACGGTACGTATGTTTCCATCAATAAAGGGTTTACTCAAATTATGGGCTACAGCGAAAACGATGTACTTGGAAAAACTTCGCTTGATTTGCAGATCTGGGAAAGCCCGGAGGATAGAAAAAAACTGGTAGATGGACTTAAGGAGAGCGGGCAAGTCAATAACCTTGAAGCCTGCTTCAAAGCGAAAAACGGGGATATCCTATACGGGTTGATGTCGGCAGCTGTGCTTGATCTTAATGGCGTCCCGCATATTATCAGCATAACGCGCGATATCACCGAGCGCAAACAGGCAGAAAAAAGGCTGATTGAAAGCGAGGAGCGTTTTCATGGAATCTTCGAGGGTGTTCAGGACGCGATTTTTGTAGAAGATCTGGATTACAAAATCCTGGATGTCAATCAGCGCGCCTGTGAAATCTTTGGTTACAGCCGGGAACAATTTAAAACCATGACGGTTAGAGATTTAATTCCATCCAAAGAATATTTTGTTGGCTTCGACGAGAATGAACTCGAGGGAACCGGCGTGGGCCCCACCGAGACTGTCAACGTCCGCGCCAACGGCGAAAGATTCCCGGTAGAGATCAGCGCCCGATTATCCAAACTTGGAGGTCAGCGCGTCATACTGCTTATCTTGCGCGACATCACGGAACGGATGCGAGACGAGGAAAAAATCCTGCGGCTCAATCGCCTTTATGCGACCCTTAGCGAGATCAACCAAACGATTGTGCGCGTGCATGATCGCGACACTTTATTCCAAGAGATTTGCCAGGTCGCAGTGGAGCGCGCCAAGTTTCGCATGGCATGGATCGGGTTGCTTGATGATGGAAACGGATTCGTAAAGCCAGTTTTCTTCGCCGGTGAAGAACAAGGTTATCTCGAAAATATCGCAATTAAATATCAGGATGAGGAACTTGGACGCGGTCCAACTGGCTCAGCCGCCCGCGAAGAGCGGTGCATTGTCTGTCAGGATATCGCGACCGATCCACGCATGAAACCGTGGCGTGAACAAGCCCTCCAACGAGGATATCGCTCATCAGCCGCCGTGCCATTCCGACAAGGCGGGCGCGTAGTGGGCGCATTAACAGTATATGCGCCTGAACCTCACAGTTTTGACGAAGATGATGAAAAACTGCTCGACGAAATTGGCCAAGATATTTCCTTTGCGCTTGACACGTTGCAAGCTGAAATGCAACGCACACTTGCAGAAGAAACTGCCCGCAAAGCAAGCTTATATAATCGCAGTTTGATCGAAGCCAGCCTTGACCCGCTGGTCACGATCGGCCCTGATGGGAAGATCATGGATGTCAACGCGGCCACCATGAAGGCGACCGGCTTCAAACGGAAAGAATTGCTCGGTACCGACTTTTCCAATTATTTTACCGAACCCGGAAAAGCCAGAAGCGGATATCAGGAAGTATTCCAAAAAGGCGCTGTCCGTAATTACCCTCTGGAACTCAAGCACCGCGATGGGCATCTAACCCCGGTCTCCTATAACGCCGTAGTCTATTATGACGCAGACGGCGACCTGATCGGAGTGTTCGCGGCTGCCCGCGATATCACCGAACGCAAGAACGCCGAAGAAGCCCTTCGTATGCGATTGGCAGAATTGGAATTGATCTACCAGAGCGGCTTGGAATTGAGTCAAATCCTCGAGCCGGAGCAGATCGCGCAAAAAATGATCGATCAACTTGAAAAGCAATTGAACTGGCACCATACCGCCATCCGGCTTTATGATGCGGAATCCCAAACTCTCAAGATTGTCGGCTTCAATGCGCCCAATACGAGCGAGGCTGTGGAACGGCAGGGACTCGAAGGACATTTCAACAGTTTGGTTCAGAAGCCCGGAGATGGATTAACCGGCTGGGTAGTCCAACACGATCAAGCGCTTCGCATCGGGGACTTGAAGCTTGATTCCCGTTATATAGAAACGTTTCCCGGCTTGAATTCGGGCCTTTATGTTCCGATCAAAATAGAAAGCCGGATCATCGGCGTGATCAGCGTGGAGAATGAATTGCCGGACGCCTTTAACGAATCAGATGAACGGTTGGTACGCACACTCGCCAGCCAAGCCGCCATTGCCTTTGAAAACAGCCGCCTTCACAAAGAAACCGTGCGGCAACTGCATCAATTGCAAGCCCTCCATTCCATTGACCTGGCGATTACGAACAGCCTGGATTTGAACATTACCATCGAGGTTCTCATCAATCAAGCCGTTCAACAATTGGGCTTGGATGCCGCCGCGATCTTCGTTCTTCAATCTGACGTCAACAGCCTGAAATATTTATCGAGCAAAGGCTTCCGCGCGCATCTTCTGGAAACAGCCAGCCAGGATTTGCTCCTGAATGAAAGTTTCGCGGGGCGCGCCATCTACGGACGCCGCGCCATCGAATCGCCCGCCTCCCAGGAACCCAAAGAGGAACTTCGAGAAATATGGATGACGGAAGGTTTTCACACTGTTTATGCCATTCCCCTGTTGACCAAAGGCGAATCGAAAGGCGTGATCGAAGTTTTTTACCGTTCCGAAAATAAGCGCCCCACAAAGATTCAAAAAGATTTCCTCGAGACGCTCGCCAGCCAAGCCGCCATCGCCATCGAAAACATCCACTTGTTTGAAGGACTGCACCGGAGCAATATGGAGTTGGCAATCGCTTACGACGCCACCATCGAGGGCTGGTCGCGCGCCATGGATCTGCGCGATAAAGAAACTGAAGGTCATACCAAGCGCGTGGTAGAAATGGCACTGGAACTGGCTGCTGACTTTGGTTTTTCCGGCGACATGTTGACGCAGATTCGGCGAGGAGCATTGCTGCACGATATCGGCAAGCTTGGTGTCCCCGATTCCATTCTATTCAAACCTGACAAATTGAGCGATGAAGAGTGGACCGTCATGAAAAAGCATCCCACCTTCGCCTTCGAAATGCTTTCCCCCATTCAATATCTGAGTCGGGCGCTCAACATTCCGTATTGTCATCACGAAAAATGGGATGGCAGCGGTTACCCGCGCGGCTTGAGCGCAGAACAAATCCCGCTGGAGGCTCGCATATTTGCCGTGGTGGATGTCTGGGATGCGCTGACCAGCGACCGTCCGTACCGCAAGGCATGGACCAAACCAAAAACAATAAAATATATTGAATCGCTGGCGGGCGCTCATTTCGATCCGGCAGTCGTGGAGAGATTCTTGAGTTTTCAGAAAAAAAGAAATCTAACATAAGCGATGAATCCAAAAGGCAGGAAAATCGTCATGCGAAACACGAGACTCCCCGCTTTGACGATTGTGATTTCCTACGCTATACTCTATTCAGTTCGCTAGCTTTATAGTTTGGCAGTCACACAGTTAATGCGGACGACCAAACCAGTGAGCTACCGAGCCATCAAACGATGCCACTACAAGACTAAGGAACTGGAGGTTATATGGCTTTCAAACTTACGTATGCAACCATGTTCAACCCGCCCGAAGAACTGCATAAAGGCTTCGATAAAGCAGTCGCGACCCTCAAGCAGAATCTCGGCAAAGAATGGAGCATGATCATCGACAACAAGGATGTGTTTGCCGATGAAAAATGGGATGACCGTTCGCCGGTCAACGCGGAATGGGTGCTAGCCAAAATGCAAAAGGGCAACGCTCATCACGCGCATCAAGCCATCGAGGCGGCCCGCCGGGCATTCCCAAAATGGAGTCACACTCCGTGGCAGGAACGCGTCAAACTCGTCCGCAAAGCGGCAGCGTTGCTCGAAAAGCGCATATTCGATCTCGGCGCGGCGATGGCAATGGAAGTCGGCAAGAACCGCATGGAGAGTCTCGGCGATGTGCAGGAAACCGCCGACTTGATGTATTACTCGGCGCGGATGATGGAAGAGAACAAAGGCTTCATCAAGCCGATGGGCAAAGACCCGCTGGTGGGTTACGATGCGGCGAACGTTTCCGTACTTCGACCGTACGGCGTGTGGCTCGTCATCAGCCCGTTCAATTTCCCCTTTGCGTTGACCGGCGGCCCAACCGGCGCAGCCTTGACCGCAGGCAATACCGTTGTCATCAAACCTGCCACCGACACCGCCTGGATCGTGCGCCTGTATGCGGAAGTATTCCGCGATGCCGGCTTCCCGGATGGCGTGCTCAACTTTGTAACCGGCCCCGGCTCCACGCTCGGACAAGCGCTCGTGGATAGCCAGGAAGTGGACGGCGCGACCTTCACCGGTTCCTTTGATGTCGGCATGAAGATGTACCGCGACTTCGCCCAGCGCAATTACGTCCGTCCGATTGTGCTTGAACTGGGCGGCAAGAATCCCGCCATTGTTTCCCGTCACGCGGATCTGGAAGATGCGGCAACCGGTATCATGCGCTCCGCCTTTGGCTTGCAGGGACAGAAATGCTCGGCAGCTTCACGCGTGATCGTCGAAGAACCGGTTTACGATGAGTTTATTGCTCTTCTGAAAGAAAAGACGAATAACCTGGTCATCGGCGGTCCAACC
>DATCTP010000314.1:0-4930 GCA_036567885.1 Anaerolineales bacterium
CAATCGCGAGCGCGGCGAAAAAAGGCGTCAGCGCATCCAGCGAACGCCAAAGCGGGAGATTCGTGCGCTTTCCGTAAGCAAATGCGGCGATGATTGCCATGGTCAATCCGCCCCAAAGGTCGAACAATGCAATATTGAGCGAAAAGATGCTTGCCGGGCTTTGCCCGAATGTTGAGAGATTTTCGATGGCATAAAGGACGCGTCCGCCGATGACAAACCCGGCGGTGCCGATAAGCAAAAGATTGCTAAGCGCATCCAGATTTACATGGTGGCGCGGTGCGCGTCGTTCTGAGAGCGACAAGCCAATCCATGCGGCAAGGATGACTAGGATCAGATCGCGAGGCGGCGCAAAAAAGTTTTGGAATATGGACAATAGGTTCATTTGAGGATTGCCTCAATGTCGGTTCGAACCAATGCTTCAGACATCGGGCCGCCGACCACAATGTCTTGAATAACACCGTCGCGTCCGATGAAAAAGGAGGTCGGCAAGGAGCGCAGTTCATAGAGGGAAGATGCCTCGCCGTTCACATCGAGAAGGATCGGAAAGGTGATTCCATATTGTTTTACAAATGGCGCAATCGCGGTTGGATCATCTTGAACCGTGGAGTCCACGCCGAGCACAACCAAACCTTGATCTTGATATTCCTGATATACCTTTTCGATGGTTTGCATTTCGGCGCGGCATGGCGGACACCACGTGGCCCATAGGTTGACCAACACGGCTTTTCCGCGATAATCCGCCAATGAAATGGTTTTCCCGTCAGATGTTTCGAGTTTGAATTCCGGCGCAAGGAATCCTTTTTGCGGAGCCGGGATGCGGCCGGCGGTGGCGGAATTGGTTTTATCGGCGCTGATGAAAATCCAAACCAAACCCGCGAGTAAAATAATTGCATAGAGAGAACGTCGAAGAATCGGTTGCATAAGTTTCTTTTTTGGGCTACACTATTATTGTTTGCATTCGCAGGCTATATCTTACTATGCTTTTCACAGATTCGGTTTACATCGGCCTGGATTTGACTTCGCGACATAACGCATTGACTTATGCCGCGCTGGACCGTGACTTAAATCTGGTTGCGTTGGCGGACGCGGATTCAGAAGAGACGCTGGCGTTTTTAGCCGGACAAAAATCGGCGGTGGTTGCGGTCAACGCGCCATCGCATGTCAATCATGGCGTGGTCAAAAAGAATCTTCAGGCGGAAATCCTGACATTCAATCCCATTTACAGCACGGAGATGCGCCTCGCGGAGTTTGAACTGCGCCAACGCGGAATTGCCGTCAAAGCAACCGAAGCCAAAGTATCGCTGTGCCCGGCCAGGGTCCGCGCCGGATTCGCTTTCTATAAAAAACTATCCAAACTCGGATTCGAATCCTACCCGGAAGATGACGCGCCGCATCAATGGCTGGAAACCAATTCGTATGCGTGCTTCTGTGTTTTGCTTGGCGTTCGCCCGCTTTCTAAATCCACACTGGAGGGTCGGTTGCAGCGCGGGTTGTTGTTGTATGAACTTGGATTGCGGATTCATGATCCGATGGATTTTTTTGAAGAAATTACCCGCCACAAAGTGATGAACGGTCTTTTTCCGTTCGAGCTGGTGCATTCGCCCGCGCGGTTGGACGCCATGGTCGCGGCTTTCACGGCGTGGCAAGTGATGCAAAAACCAGCCGAGGTCATTCGGTTTGGGCATCGGCTGGAAGGTTTTATCACATTGCCGGTTTCGGCATTGAAAGAAAAATACTAATCGAGGGTACTTATGCTGAATGACGATTTGCAAGTGCGCGCAATAAATACGATTCGCTTTCTCTCCGCCGACGCGGTGCAGAAAGCCAATTCGGGTCATCCCGGACTTCCAATGGGTGCCGCCGCAATGGCTTTTACTTTGTGGACGCGTCATCTGCGCCACAATCCGCGTAACCCCAAATGGGCGGGACGCGATCGGTTTGTTTTGTCCGGCGGTCATGGTTCGATGCTGTTGTATTCGCTGTTGCATTTAACCGGCTACGATCTGTCGCTGGCTGAGATCAAGAATTTTCGTCAATGGGGAAGCAAGACTCCGGGTCATCCGGAATATGGATTAACACCCGGAGTTGAGTTGACCACTGGCCCGCTGGGTCAAGGCTTCGCAACCGGCGTTGGGATGGCAATTGCGCAGGCGCATCTTGCCGCTACCTTTTCACCTGAATTATTTGATCATTATGTTTATGCCATTGTTACCGATGGTGATTTGATGGAAGGCGTTTCATCCGAAGCCGCATCATTGGCGGGGCATTTGCGGTTGGGACGGTTGGTCTATCTCTACGACGATAATCACATCTCGATTGACGGCTCGACGAATTTGGCGTTCACGGAAGACCGCGCCGCGCGCTTTGAAGCGTATGACTGGCATGTGCAGAAAGTGGATGACGGCAACGATGTCGAAGCGATTGATCGTGCCATTCAAATCGCTAAAGCAGATCCACGCCCGTCATTGATCTGCGTTCATAACATCATCGGTTTCGGCTCGCCAAATCGTCAGGGAACATCCAAGGCGCACGGCGAACCGCTCGGCGATGAAGAATTGAACGCCGCCAAGAAGAATCTTGGTTGGCCCCTCGAGCCGCGCTTTTACATTCCCGACGATGTGTTGGCGTACTTCCGTCAAGCAGTTGAGCATGGACAAGGGTTTGAGAGTGAGTGGAATCAGGAATTCACCGAATATAAAAATGCCAACCCTGAAAAAGGCGCGGAACTAGAAAGAAGATTAGCCGGTAAGCGGTCCAAGGATTGGAAATCGGCATTGCCAACTTTTGCAGTGGAACCTAAAGGAATGTCGACACGCGTGGCGTCTGGCAAAGTAATTAATGCGCTCGCATCGAAACTTCCTGAGCTTATCGGCGGTTCGGCGGATTTGGCGCCCTCGAATAACACCAGGATTGACGGCAGTCCTGATTTTGAAAAAGAAAGTTATCAGGGACGCAACTTCCATTTCGGCGTTCGTGAACATGCAATGGCCGCGGCATTAAATGGCATGACGTTGTATGGCGGCGTGATTCCCTACGGCGGAACATTCTTGGTTTTTTCCGATTATATGAAACCCGCCATTCGGATCGCCGCGCTTTCACATATTCCTACGATCTTCGTCTTCACGCATGACAGTGTGGGTCTCGGCGAAGACGGTCCCACGCACCAGCCGATTGAGCATTTGGCGGCCTTGCGCGCCGTTCCGAATGTGACGGTCATTCGTCCAGCCGACGCGAATGAAACCGCGCAAGCCTGGAAAGTGGCGCTTGAGAATCACCACGGACCAATTGCGTTTGCATTGACGCGCCAAAACGTTCCGATCTTTGATGCGAATCCTCCAACCGTTGAAAAAGGCGCCTACGTGTTAAAGGATTTCGGCAAAAAGAAACCGGAATTGATTCTAATGGCATCCGGCTCGGAAGTGGGATTGATTTACGACGCCGCGAAAAAACTTGAAGAGCAGGGAAGAAGCGTGCGCGTCGTCTCGTTTCCATCGTGGGAATTGTTCGAGAAACAGGACGCGGCTTATCGCGAGTCGGTGTTGCCGAAGAAGATTCAGGCGCGGATCGCCGTCGAAGCGGGAGCCAGCCTCGGTTGGGAACGATACGTCGGTTCATCAGGAAAGATCATCGCGATTGACCGCTTCGGCGCGTCTGCGCCATATAAAATCATCTTTGAAAAACTTGGTTTTACTGTCGAAAATATTTTGGCGCAAGCCAGGCCTTTGTTGCCAAAGAAAAAGACTGCTAAAAAAGTCGCGACAAAAAAGACAATTAGGAAAAAGAAATGAAAGTTGCGATTGGATTTGACCACGCGGGTTTTCCGTTGAAACAAATCACGCTTGAGGCCGTGAAGAGCGCCGGTCACGAGCCGATTGATTTAGGCACGGATAGCGCAGACGCGGTGGACTTTCCGGACTTCACAGAAAAAGTTGGACGCGCCATTCAAAGCGGTCAAGCCGAGCGCGGTATTTTGGTCTGCGGTTCGGGCGTGGGCGCGTGCATTGCCGCGAACAAAATGAAGGGCGTATATGCTTCGATTTGTCATGACACGTATTCCGCCGCGCAGGGCGTGAAGCATGACGATATGAATGTGCTGTGTCTCGGCGGGCGTGTGGTCGGGCCGGAACTTGCCAAGTCTTTGATCGAGGCTTTTCTCGAAGCGCGTTACCTTGGCAATGATGCTGGCAGCGAACGGCTGGCAAGACGAGTAGGTAAAATTCACAAAATGGAGAACGGCGAATCCGTTTTATAGAGGTTTGAATGTCAACTCCCATTGAAAAATTAACATCCCTTGGTCAATCCCTTTGGCTGGATAATATCCAGCGTCGGCAATTGGAGAATGGCGAACTCAAAGCCATGATCGAACGCGGTGATATCCGCGGCATGACTTCCAACCCAACGATCTTCAATAACGCTATTTCAAAATCGAAGGATTATGATTCCGCGCTCGTGCCGCTGGCATGGTCAGGCTGGGACGCGGAAAAAATATTTTGGGAGCTTGCCATCGAAGATATCCGCGCTGCCTGTGATTTGTTCAGTCCGCTCTACGAAGAGACGGATGGCGGAGATGGGTATGTCAGCATTGAAGTCAGCCCCACGATTGCGCACGATACGGAAGCGACCACTGCTCAGGCGCAACAACTGTGGGCGCGCGTGGCTCGTCCCAATCTCATGGTTAAAATTCCGGCCACAAAGGAAGGCGTCCCAGCGATTCGACGCGCCATTGCGGTGGGCGTCAACGTCAATGTCACGCTGATCTTCTCGTTGAAGCGATATGCCGAAGTGATGGACGCGTATCTCAGCGGATTGGAAGATCATCTCGCCGCCGGACATTCCATTGATCACATTGCATCCGTTGCCTCATTTTTTGTTTCGCGCGTGGACACAAAAATCGATCCAAAACTTCCTGACGGTTCTCCGTTGCGAGGTC
>DATCTP010000315.1:0-6466 GCA_036567885.1 Anaerolineales bacterium
CCGCATAACGATAATAGCGTGAAAACGTGACATTGATATCGGCCAGGAAATATCCCTGAATATCCTGCATGACTTTATCGAACGAAGCCCACAAATTGTAAACGCCGATGAAGACAGCTCCCGCCAAGACTAATGTAAACAGGGTCAGGCCGAGGCGCATTTTGCGGCGGAAAACATTTCGAAGGGATAAGCGCATCGGGCGCGGAATCCATAACGCGCTTTTGCTCACGCCTTTATCCTTCGGCTTGGCATTGCCGCCAATTCCATAATCGCTGATGGCCTCGCGCACCGTGATGCGGACGCTGTTATAAACCGGCCAGATTGCGGCAAGCAAAGGCACCACCAGCGACACGATAATCTGTTGGATCAGCGTGGCGCTGTAGCCTTGGTAGGGCGCGGGATTGAAATTCAACCAAGCCGCCATACCGCCGCCGATCCTTTGCGCCGCGGCATTCGCAAGCGGAATGGCGATCAGCAGCGCGGCCAGTCCAAACCCGAGGATCAAAACCAGATACATTCCGAAGATCTGCGCGGTTCCGCCGCCGACGGCTTTCATGATCCCAATTTGCCGCGTCTGTTGAGCCATCAGTGCGGTGACGGTGTTGACGATCAGGAATGCGCTAAGTAAAACCGTCAGGTAACCAAGGATGCCCAATACAAAGAACACACCTTGCGAGATGCTCCAGGCAAAGTGGTGTCCGGGTTGATAAACATAAACATAATAGACCGTTGCATCAGCGCGCTTGACGCGGTCGGCGACGGTTTGTGCTACTTCGGTCACGTGTGCCGCATCCGTCTGCTTTTCGGACACGCTGACAGCCAAGGCGTTATACGATAATGATCCGCCGAGCCACTCCATGGTGTTCGGCGTGACGTAAGCATCTACGGCGTTCGCAAGGTTGTAAGGGATTCCCGTTACATCGTGGAGGTATCCGGCCAGAGTCAACTCGCGGCGCTTGCCGTCATCCAGTTCGATTGTCATCGTATCGCCGGGTTTATAGCCAAGTGACGCCGCGGCATGATCAATCAGCACCTGTTTGTCGCTGAAAGAAGGAATGCTGGCTTGGCCCATCACCGGTTTGAGCAAATTGAGCGTCAAATCATTCGTATTTTTGATGGCGGTGAATTGAATGACAATCGGTTCCTTGCCGGGTACGATCAAATGCGCGCTTGCGGTCGAGCGACCCTCCACCGCGTCCACGCCGGGCACCGTGCGCGCCATCTTCACTGTTTGGTCATCAATCGATGATGTGTAAATGGTCGCCTCGGCTGGGTTGGCTGAGAGATAATCCCTGTCCATGCTTTCGCTCATATACAAGCCCATGTTGTTGGTGAACCCAACCGCGAAGGTGCCGACCATGATGGTCATGATGGTGAGCAGCGTGCGCGACTTATTGCCCCAGAAATCTGCCCAGATTTTTTTCCAGCGGCTGGTCATTCAGCGCCTCGCTTCTGGACATTCTCCGCCTCGTGTTGGTCGGCCATCTGGTGCAGCGCTTCACGCGTGACGTCAGACTGGTTCAGCAATTCCTGGAATTGATCGAAGCTGATTGCCAGCACTTCCACGGTGCCATGCTCCGAGGCGCGTACCGAGGCGCGATGTTTCTTCTCGTGGAAAAATTCCATTTCGCCGAATACTTTCCCGGGTCCGAGCTGAACCGCAATCACATCTGACTGATTTGCGCGCGGCAGGATGACTTCCACCGTGCCCTTGGTCACCACATAAAATGTATCCGCATTTGTGCCTTCTGCGAGGATCAGCGCGCCGGCTTCGAAAGTTTGCGCTTTCGCAATATGTGTGGCTTGCAGGAGTTGCTCGCGTGTAAGCGTGGGCATGGCTTTCGCCACGTACTCGTTGACGATTTCGCCGTCTGCGATCAGCGCGGTACGCTGCGTGCGTTTGGCAAGCGCGCTGTCATGTGTAACGATGATGATGGTTTTACCTTGAGTGGCTAAATCGTTGAAGAGTGCAAAGACCGCCTCGGCAGTTTTCGAGTCGAGGTTGCCAGTCGGTTCGTCTGCAATGACGACGGGCGGATCGTTGGCGAGGGCGCGTGCAATCGCCACGCGTTGCTGTTGCCCGCCGGAGAGCGCGGTGGGGAGTTTATAGGCATGATCCGCCAGTTCAACCATCTCAAGCAATTTGAGTGCGCGCTTCTCGCGTTCGCGCATCGGATACGTGCGGCAAAAATCCATCGGCAGCATGATGTTCTCGATGACGGAAATGGTTGGCAGGAGTTGAAAGAATTGGAATACAACGCCGAGGTTTAATCCGCGCCAGCGCGCCATGCGGTTTTCGTTCAGTCCATGCACCGCGGTACTGTTGACAAACACCTCGCCAGAAGTGGGGCGGTCGATGCCTGTGATCATATTTAACAGCGTGGATTTGCCGCTGCCTGATTTACCGATGATGCTCACAAATTCGCCTGCATTGATCTGCAAGTCTATATTGCTGAGCGCATGATAATCGCCGACGGCAGTCTTGTAATATTTTTCCACTTTGCGAAGGTCAATCATCGGCCCGTTCTCGTTCGTTCGGATTTCAGTATCGGTAAGAAATGGGAATGTGAACATAGTAATCCTCTATTTTTTGTTTTACGCGTATGCCAAACTGTCGCGGACGCTGATGCGGGTTGCACTGCGCGCCGGTAGAATCGAAGCGAGCACGGACACAGCCATAATGATCGCGAACCAGATCGCCACAGCAAGCCAGTTGTATTGATAATCGAGCGTAGCGCCAAACATGGCGTGTCCGAGCGCATCGGCGGCAGTTGGGCTGATGAGATATGAAATGGGGACGGCGATGAACCAGCTCAATGCTCCCTGCAAAATTCCTTCCATTACGAAAATGCCCAGAATGGTGCGCGAACGCGCACCCACGGCTCGCAATACGCCGATCTCTTTCGTCCGCTCGATCACGCCGATGGATAGCGCGCCCATTAGCGCAATGCCGCCCACAATTGCCACAATAACCGACAATGCCAACAACATCGAAGTCACGAGGCTGAACTGCCATTCGTTGGTTGTCCGCAAGGCGGCTTCTGTCTGCGTGCCGCTGACCTTGATGCTGTGACTCTCAAATACAGTGCTGAGATTCTTTGTCACGGTGGAGGTAAAGACTCCATCATGCGATGTGGTGCGGACCAGCACCATGCCGCCCTGATTGTATTTCTTGGAGGTTTCAAACAATGCGCTTTCGGGCGCGTAGATCGTGTCGGAGGAAAAGCCGCCGACAAATACTGGCTCATACAATCCAACCACCTGCCATTTGTCTTTGCCCATCACGCCCAAATCCAACGTCACTGTATCGCCAACCTTCACGTGGTTGTTCTCTGCAGTTTCGCGCGTCAGGACAATTGCGCGGCCATCCTGCGGAGCGAGCCAGCGGCCCGCGACCACCAGCGGTTTATAAAAGTCGCTGTTGGTGGGAATCCCTCGGATGTATGTGCCGATGCCAGCTTCCTTGACCAATTGCCCCGCAACGAACATGCTCGCCGGTTGGACAAGGCGTAATTCAGCTTTATCTACGCCCGGAACGGTTTCAGCGAGAGAAATGATTCGATCTGCTCTTTGGTCGCGCTCAAATTGGATCGTGGTGTCGTATCGCTCGCGGGCAAAGAAATTATCCAGCGTCAATGCCAGTGAGGAGTTCAGACTCATGACCATCAGGAACGCGCTGCCCGCCGCGATCAATACCAACTGCGTCATGAGCAGTCGGCCCTTGTGGTGGAACATGTTGCCCAGCGCAGTGGCATAGTGCGAGGGCAATCCGCGCTGACCGATGTTTTCAACGAGCCGGTCGATCCAGGTCGAATGAAAATTACTGCCGAGTCCATAACTCGCGATGGCTTCCCGGACCGTCAGCCTCGCACCTTTTAGAATGGGCGGCAAGCCAGCTAGCAGTGGCGCGGCGAGCGCAGATACCGCTTGAAGGATCACTGCCTGGGTCGAAATATGGAATTGATCGAAATCAATGTTGAAGAGATTCAAGAAGCTCTTGGTCAAACTGTTGGCAACGATTGCGCCCAGCGGCATTGCAATGATAAAAGCCAGCGCGCCATAGATCAAAGCGCTGACCAGGTAAATGCTGATGATCAATCCTGTGCTGCCGCCGATTGCTTTCAGGATACCAATCTGATTCGTTTGTTGCGTAATCAGATTTGACAACGTGTTGAATACCAAGATGGCGCTGATGATGACACAAATCACAGCCAGCACTTCCTGGACGAGCGTAATGCCGTCGAAGAATGTGCGTCCCCAGTGTTTATTTGGGTCTTCGTAAACAAAGGCAGCCACGCGAATATCCTGCTTCGCAAGTTTATCTTTGATCGCCGTGGCAACTTCTTTCGCGTGATCGGAACTATACGGCGTGACCCGCACGTAAAAGGCGCCGAAGTATCCGAGCGGGATCCCGAGCCGTTCCATCCCATCGCCGTTCATGAAGAAGAATGCCAGGTCCATGAACTGAGGCGGCGGGACAAAAGGATGACGAATCAAACCGGTGATGGGCAATACGCGTTCCTTGTCATCCATTTTGAAAATAACGCTGTCGCCGATTCCGATGTTGAGAAACTGCGCCGCCATCCTTTCAATGCCGACCTCGTTCTTTCCATCAGGCCATTGCCCGCCTCGCAGTTGAAGAAGCTCATATTTCTGCTTGCTGAAGTTATCCCGCATTTGGATGACGCCTTGACGCCATTCATCCTGCGGATGGAGCTTATAAAGAATGTTGACCGAGTTATACGGTTCGATATCCTCCACGCCGGGAACATCGCGCAGGCTGAGCAGTGTGTCGCGGTCAACAGGCGATACCAAGTTGACATTGATGTGCGCGGGGAGAACCGCATGATGCGATGCGTCCATGTTCGATAAAAGCATATCGCTCATGCCGAAGATCGCGCCCACGGCAAAGACGCCCGCCGCGATGCTCAAGACCGCCAGCAGCGTGCGCGTTTTGTTGTGCCATAGATCGAACCAGACTTTGTTCCAGATGACGCCCATCTCAAGCCTTCAATTTTCTTTGTTCGATGTTTTCCTGCTCATGCCGCTCAGCGGCCTGCTGTAACGCCTCACGCGTGACTTCAGACTGCTCCAGCAATTGATTAAGTTGTTCATAGCCTAGTGCCAGCACTTCGACGGGTCCGCTTTCCGCGGCGCGTACGGAAGCCCGGCTCTTCCGATCATGGAAGAATGCAATTTCGCCAAAATACTTGCCCGGTCCCAGTTGCAGAATGACCACATCCGATTGGTTGGGACGCGGCAATACGACTTCCACCATGCCTTTGGAAACAATATAAAATTTGTCGTTATCTTTGCCTTCTACGAGGATCATGGCTCCCGGTTCGTACTCGCGATGCTGGGCGCGGTGTGTGGCTTCCAAAAGCTGATGATGCGTCAGCGTGGGCAAGGCTCGCGCCACATATTCATTTACGATTTCGCCATCGGCGATCAGCGCGGTCCGATGTGCGCGTTTGGCAAGACTGCTATCGTGTGTAACGATGATGACCGTCTTGCCTTGAACAACCAGATCGTTGAAAAGAGTGAAAACGGTTTCGGCTGTTTTTGAATCCAGGTTGCCGGTTGGCTCGTCCGCAATAACAATGGGTGGATCGTTGGCGAGGGCGCGAGCCATGGCGGCGCGTTGTTGCTGTCCGCCAGAGACCATGCTGGGCAGTTTATGCCTCTGCTCTGCCAAGCCTACGATTTCAAGCAGATGCTCTGCGCGAGCGCGTCGCTCACGAGGCTTGTATTTCCCAGCCAAGTCCATTGGCAGGATAACGTTCTGCGTTAGGTTCAGCGATGGCAATAACTGAAAGAACTGAAAGATGATGCCGAGATTGCCGCCGCGCCAGATGGCTAACTGGTTCTCGTTCATTTCATGGATCGCCGTGCCGTTGACCAGCACCTCGCCAGCGGTTGGACGGTCAATGCCCGTGATCATGTTGAGCAATGTGGATTTTCCGCTGCCTGATTTGCCGATGATGCTGACGAATTCGCCCGCGCAAATGCAAAGGTCAACGCTTTTGAGAGCAGGAAATTCTCCCGCCGCGGATTTGTACGATTTTTGTACACCGCGCAATTCAATGATGGGTTGATCCAAATTGGTTTCAGGCGTTGTTATTGAGGGCAGTGCCATGTTGAATCCCTTCTATTCTTTTTGCCAGCCAGAGGAGATGCGTTGCAAACATATTTCCTCTGCTATAAGCAAGGTTAATTCTGGAAGTTGACTGCCGAGGTCATGCCCCAGCGCATGGCGGGATTCTTGTCGGTTAACAGAATGGTGACTTCATATACGATGTCGCCCTGATTCTTGGAATAGTTTTGCCCGATGGAAAACACATTTCCTTTGAACTCCGTGCCGGGGATGGCATCCAGCGTGACCATCACTGGCTGACCTTCTTTAACGTTAACCACATCAATCTCCGTTAAGTCGTATCTTCTCAATAATTCGGGGTAAATCTGCTGA
>DATCTP010000316.1:0-10059 GCA_036567885.1 Anaerolineales bacterium
CGAAAATGGTAAAGTCACCCTGGGATTGGAGAATGCGCCGGATCAATCGACGCGCTTCGGCGGTATCATCCACAATCGCAACGCGCGGGAAGCGATTGGGTGCAACCTGATTCAACGCGGCGAGCAAGCCGTCTTCCGGCGTTTCCTGCTTCTTGGTTGGGAATTGCACATCACGCGTCCAGTTACTGCCGAGGATAAATTCTTCCGCGGGCATCGTGTGGCCCGTGCAGTTGACCACGATGGTATCTGTTGATTTGATAACGCCGGCGCGAATCAGCTTGAACAAACCGGCAAACGCCACGCCTGCCGCAGGTTCCACAGATATGCCCTCCATCTTTGCCAGTGCATGCATGGCTCGGAAAGCTTCTTCATCGGTAACGCTTTCAAATGTGCCTTTGGTATTCAATACCTGTTCGCGCAGAATCGTATAGGAACGCCCCGGATCGCCGGTGGCAAGAGTTTCAATATGCGTCTTGGGTGACGTTACCGGGACGGCGGTTTCAAGTCGCTGTTTGAAACTGTACACCATCGGCGCGCATCCATCGGCTTGTATGGGCGCAATGGCTGGAATTCGGTCGACAAGCCCCATTTGTTTCAGCTCACGGAATCCTTTGTAAACGCCCAGCGGCCCCATCCCGCCGCTAACGGCTTGCACATACCAATCGGGCGTGCGCCATAACGCTTTCTCTTTTCCGTTCGAGCTGACGGGTCCTTGAATGGCGGTCAATTGCTCGGCGATCTCATAGGCAATTGTTTTCATTGCTTCGATGGATGTGATCGTGCGCGCGCCCATATCCTGATATAGATTTCTTTGCCGCGCGAATTCGGATGCAATCTGTTTTGCTTGATCGTATGAGCCGGTGACTTTTACCACCTGACTTCCATATAACGCAATCTCCCGCATCTTTACCGCGGGAACCAGGCTGGTTACGAAAGCCCAAAGTTTGATGCCTGCCCTCGAAGCGTACGCGGAATAAGCAATCGCAACGTTTCCGGTAGATGCCGCGACCATTTCGGTGATTCCCGCTTCCTTCAAGGCCGCAATGGTGACTGCCGCCTGCCGGTCTTTGAATGAACCCGTCGGTCCCTGGCGTTCATCTTTGATGAAGAGATTTGGCGTGCCCAGCATCATGCCGAGGTTGACGGCTTGGATCAGCGGCGAACCGCCTTCGCCGAGCGATAGACTCACATTCGGATTACGGATCGGCAAAAGTTCGCGGTACCGCCACAAGTCGAAGGAACGACCCGGCAATTGCAATGGAAGAGTCTTTGCCAAGGTGTCATAGTCGTATTCCGCTTCGCGCCACTGGCTGTTGCAACGCGGACAATTCGTTGAGGTTGGGAAATAAGGCGCCGTGTGTCCGCAGTCCAAACATTTGATGATAAACGACATTTCCTTATTCCTATTTCTTTCCATCCACGCGTTTGAGGGCGCGCTCGATGGTGCTCAATAAATCGCTTTCATTCAATGCACCTTTGCTGAGAAGCCGTTGACCAAATTCTTTCAATTGCTGTTGCTGTTCGTTGGATAAATCAACTCCGCTAACAACAATCACGGGAATGTCGCGCAATTTGGGGTTCTCACGCATTTTTTCGAGAATGGTAAAGCCATCCATTTCAGGCATGAATAGATCAAGGATCACAGCGTGCGGAGATTGAGAAAGTACGGCTTCCCAGCCTTTTCGTCCGCCTTCCGCCAATATGGTTTTATATCGTCCGTGTTCTTTTAGAATCTTATCCATCAAGCGCAAATCACTTGGGTTATCGTCAACCACCAATACTTCGCGGATACTTCCGTCGCTGTTCAAGTGATCGAGAGCATTAAGCAAATCGTCCTCGAGGATCGGTTTGAGCAGATAATCCGCCGCGCCGAGGCTGAAGCCGCGTTCCTGATCTTCGATAATGGAACAGATAATGACCGGGACGTCGCGCGTTTCGCCGTCCGCTTTAAGATCATTTAAAACAGACCAACCATCGTAGCCCGGCATCATAATATCGAGCGTGATGGCATACGGCTTAAGTTGTTTTGCCCGTTCTATGGCTTGATTCGGATCGGTGAGCGGAACGACCTGATAACCTTGCGGCTGGAGGTAACGCTCATAAAGTGAGATCACTTGCGGATCATCATCAATGGCAAGAATCACCTTCCCATCATTCGATGTGGAAGTTTCTTCCTTGCCGCGATAAATCGGAAGAGTAAAATAAAATGTGCTGCCTTTGCCAATAACGCTATGCAGTCCGATTCGTCCGCCATGCATTTGGATGAGCTGCTGGCTGATCGAAAGACCGAGGCCGGTGCCGCCGGTTCGCCGCGTCAGCGAATCGTCCACCTGTGAGAACGGCTGGAATAACTTTGCTTGATCCTTCGCTTCAATTCCCGGACCGGTATCGGTCACGCTGACGAGGATTTCTGGATGCCCTGCCGGCCCGGTACCAACAGTCGCCTCCACGGTGATGCTTCCTTCTGATGTAAACTTCGATGCATTCGATAGCAGGTTGAGCAATACCTGTCGTACGCGGATTGCGTCCGCTCGGACGGTCGGGAGATTTTCCTGAATATTCTTAACCAGTTTTACCGGCTTATCTTTGACGAGGCCCATCACTGTGGACATCACGCCGTTGATCAGGTCGGTGATGTTCACTTCATCGAATGCCAATTCCATCTTGCCTGCTTCGATCTTGGATAGATCAAGAATATCGTTGATGAGTCCAAGCAGGTGCTGACCCGAATTATAAATGGCGGTCAAGTCTTGTTGCTGGAGTTCGCTCACGGGGCCGTCAATTCCTTTTAAGATGACCCGCGAGAAGCCGATGATGGAATTCAAAGGTGTTCGCAGTTCGTGGCTCATATTGGCAAGGAACATACTCTTCATATGGTCCACTTCGCGCATTTCCATGACCGCTTGCTGGGAAAGTTCATACGAACGGGCGTTGTCAATGGCGATAGCGACCTGGTCGGCAAGAAGCTGGAGAACCGCGAGATCGTCAGAGATGAAAGATTCAATCGTGGTGGATTGAATATCGAGTGCGCCGATGATGCGTGTGCCGACCCGCAATGGAATAGCCGCCTCTGCTTGAGTCTCCGGCAGTAAGGGGTTGGTTTTGTGGGTAAGATCCAATGCAGTGTTGTTTACCACTACCACTTCGCCAGTTTGTGTGGCTTTACCTACAATAGAGTGTTCGTTTACCGGCAGGCTGTGTTGAAGGCGTTTCATCTCGGCACCTGCCTCACCGGTGGCTTCTCGTAAGATGGCGTTGAAGCCCGTTTCCTCAACGACAAAGATGGCGGCATGGTAATAACCGAAACGTTCACTAACCAAGTTGACGGTCCGGCTGAAAATGGTATTCAGGTCAAGGGTCGAAGTGACGAGGCGGCCAATTTCCGCTGCCGCCGCGAGATAATCGTTTCGGCGTTGGAGAGCTTCTTCTGCGCGTTTGGTCGCGGTCATATCCTTGTGAATCGCAAGGAAACCAATAATGTTTCCGGCTTCGTTAAGGATGGGGCTGTTCGTGCCTGCGATAGGAATCAATCTGCCATCTTTGGACTTGTTGATTACTTCACCGCTGGATGTATTCTTGCTTAGCAAGGTTTCCCAAAAAAGCTTGTATTGTTCCTGCGTCATGATTCCGGATTTGATGATGCGGGGATTCTTTCCGAGCGCTTCTTCAGGCTTGTACCCATAGACTTTTTCAAAACCGGGATTGGCATACAAAATCGTTCCATCGGTATCCGTAATAAAAACCGCGTCGTCCGATTGATCGAGACCCAATTTGAACTTGGATAATTCTTCTTGCGAGCGTTTCCGCTCGATGGCAATGGCGGTTTGCGAAGCAATCAGGTTTAATGTTTCAAGGTCTTTCTCGCTGAGCCGGACTTTTAGATCATACGTTTGTACCGCCATCACGCCGATGCGCTGGCTTCCGCTTCGCAACGGAACACCCATCCAGTCGACTCCGCGCGTGCCGCTGCTTGTAATTTCTCCAGATTTTTCGAGATCGTCGAATACCTCCGGCGTGACCAGAAGCGGTTTGCCAGTTCGCAAAACATAACTCGTGAGTCCGCGGCCCGGTTTCTGCGGGGGAAACGCAGAATCATGTTCGTCGGCATAATATGGAAATGTCATTAAGTCGGTGCGCTCATCGTAAAGTGAAATATAAAAGTTGCGTGCTGGCATTAATGTGTTTACATTCTCATGAATAATCTTGGTCAGCCCTGCGATATCCGGCGCCGATAATGCCGCTTCTGCGATTTGGGTAACAGCGGTTTGGAGCATTTCGTTGAATTTACGTTCTGTGATATCGCGTGCGACCAAAAATACTTGCTCTTCGCTGAGTTTTGAGATGGTTGCATCGAACCAATATTCTTTCTGGCTGATGTCAAGCATGTACTCTAGGTCAACGGTTTCGCCAGATCTTAATGCCTGTTCGATACCATTCATAACGGAGTGTGCGGCTTCTTTTGGAAGTACGTCCTCTGTTAACTGGCCCACCAATTCATCGGGAGTTCGAATCAAGCGCGAAGGGTTGGTCGGCGCGATGCGGAGATAGCGGCCATCTTTATCCAAAATGATAATGACATCGGTCATGGCCGCAAACAGGGCGCGTAGCTCGCCTTCGGATCGTTCCACCGCTTGCTGGCTCGCGCGTGTGGACTCAAATAAACGAGCGTTTTCCACCGCAATTGCCGCCTGGCGAGCCAGACCGTTCAATAATTCCAATTCGCCCTGGCTAAACTCGATGCCCGCACCCGTGCGCCAAACCGCCATAATGCCGCTCACGCGATTTCCGGAAAGCAATGGCGTGGCCATTAAATGTTCGTTGGGAAGTTGGTTTGTACCCTGAATGGTCAACGCGCGCTGATCGCGGAGCGCGTCATTGACGATTTCTCCATCTCCAGTTTTGGCGACATTTCCGAGGATTCCTTCGCCTAATCGAATCGGGTCTTTCTTGATCTCCTCGGCATCGCTTCCGATCACCGCAATCGCTCTGTATGTTTTGCCGTCGGGGTCCGGCAAGTAAACCGCACTGCTCAATCCATTCAATAGATTTTTAGCGTGAGTGGCGATTCGCTCCAACACAACCTGAAGATCAAGAGATGCCGAAACATCCTGTCCGACCTCAGCAAGGGCGGACATTTCTTGCGCTCTGCGCTGGGCTTCCCCAAATAACCTGGTTTTTTCGATGGCAATCGAAGCCTGTTGGATCAACGACATTAAGTGCTGGAGTTCGTCTTTGCTGAATTGAGTTCTCTCAAGATAGTAGGCGACGAGATAACCGATCCAATCCTTGCCGAGCGTTAATGGAGCAAAGAGCGCACTCTTTGCATGGAACTGATTCACTATTAAATTTCTTGAATTCTTATCAAGCCGCTCATCCGTCTCTGCATCTTCAAGGATGGTTGGTTCACGCGGACTGAGAAATTTCAGAGCGGGAAAATTCTGTACTGAAAGGCGCGCGGCCCGCTGGCTTGGATTGGATGCTTCCAAGGGCCAATCCGCAACGAGCTGAACAGTCTGCGGAATTTGTTGATCATTCCATGGCCGGTCGAATTGCATCAGTCTTCCAAGCGAAGCGCGGTTGAGCGTGGTTCGCTTCCGAAGGATTTCGAATATTTCATCGAAGGATTGCGCTTCGTTGAGTTCCGCGCTTGCTTCGTAAAGCGATTCGGTTTCGGAAAGAGCTTTTTGTGTTTCCTGAAAGAGTCGCGCGTTTTCCAGCGCAAGCGAAAGTTGGTCGGCAACTTGCTTGACCAGCATTTGTTCTTCCATTGCCCAGGCGCGCGGCTCGGTCTCATCCACCACGCGCAGGGTAGCCCAGCTCTTTTCGTCCGTGCGAAAGGCAAGCGACATCGCACCGGAATTGCTGGAAACCGCCGAAGTGACGGCGGGCGCGATCTGTTCTTCCAGACGCGGCGAAGCCGGTTTGGGGCGTATTCCGCTTCGAGCCCGCGTCGGAGTCGGAGACTGAGCCGGAGTCAACGCCTCGGGCTGTTTCTCCGACTGTTTGCGAATCCGCTTTACAGGCGCGGATTCTTCCGGCGCAATATCGTGGAATATATGCTCAAGCCGCTTGCTGGTCTTTTTCTTTGACATATTCTATAAGCTCCTGCGCCAATTCACGATATTGTTGAGAACCGCGGGCAGTGGGTTTGTATTGAGTAATTGGAACACCGGCAATCGGGCTTTCCCGTAACTTGGTATCCACTTCGATCACGGTCTTGAATAAACCCTCTCCGAATGTATTTTGAAGTTGTTCCTGAATATTGCGATGAGTGCGGTTGCGCCGATCCAGCATCGTAACCAGAATCCGATATCCGAGATCGGGATTGCTTTCCTGTCGAACGCGGCGAATGATGCCCATCATATTTCGCAGCGCATACGCCGAGAAATATTCCGCTTGTGTGGGGATAATTAATAATTCCGAGGCGCTCAACGCGTTAATAGTGATTGCTCCAAGGAACGGCGGGCAATCGAAGAGAACGTATTCATAAAGAAGCGGCGCGGCGTTATCCAACGCGCGTTTAAGTCCCGCAGTGTAATTGGTCCGCACCGGTAAAAATTGTTCTGCATTTTCAATGCTGGCTTGCGCCGGGATCAAGTCAAGGTTTTCGATCTCGGTGGGATAGCGCGCGCTCATTAACGGAGCGGACTCAATTAAAATGTGGCTGGACGTTACCACTGCCGATCCGGGTTCCATGCCCAATGCCAGCGTCAAGTTCGCTTGCGGATCCAGGTCAACCACCAGCACTTTTTTCCCCGTCTCCGCGAGCGCCGCACCCAATGAAAGCGTGGTGGTTGTCTTGGCCACGCCGCCTTTTTCGTTTGAGATGGCAATTACATGGCTCATTGTTTTGCTCCATTTCCTTTATGCGCCTCTTCCATCACTGGAGAAACCGCCGATGTTCTTAGGGTGCTGTCATCTTTGGGCGCAGTGACTGCTTGAGGAATCAATTGAACTTTCGTGGCGCCCAAAGCATTGCGCAGCTCATTAAGGGCAATGCCAACCATTTCTTCCGGGTTGTTTGTACTGCGAATCTTGGATGTGATCTCCGTGACCATCCGTTCGCGTTCAGCGCGCCGGCTGGTTTCATCGAACAGGCGGGCGTTCTCTGCAGAAAGAGCGACGCGGTCCGCCACTGCCTGGACTAAATCCAATTGATCCGGATTCCATTGCGTGCCTTGCGGAGCTTGAACGACGAGATTGCCGATCAGTTCGCCGCGGAGTTTTATCGGGACGATGAGGCGGCTTGCCTCATCCTGGTTTTTGCTTCCATCCTTGGCATTTGCGCCAAGATCAATGGGATTTTCCAGCGGCGAGGAACCAGAAACCGTATAACGATATCCAAGCAACCGTTCTTCGCGCGGCAAACGATTCCATGCCTGACGCAAATATTGGCGATATAACGCTTCTGCTTCCGCAAGCGATTTGCTGGTGGTTTCGAGCAAGCGCGTATTTTCGATGACAAGACTTACCTGGTCTGCAAGAAGCGAGAGGATGCTAATAACTTCTTGCGGAAACGCGTCGGCTTGTTTGCTTTGCACATCCAAAACACCTATGATTTTGCTGCCAGAGCGTAATGGCATCGCCATTTCCGCTAACGTTTCCGGGAGATCTGGATTATTGAAGTACGCCGCGTCCTCGCCCACGTTGCGCGCGATGCGGATGCTGCCGGTCGCGGCGACATTGCCGACGATTCCCTGTTCGCCGATCTTTAAGCGATGTCCACGTTTGAGCATCTGTTGACCACCCTCGCTATTTGCCGCGCTTAGGATTGCCTGTTGGCTGTTTTCGTCATTCAAAAAAATGCCGACATGATAGTATCCGAACCGCTTGCTGATCACCGATGTAATTTGCGGCAGAAGTTCATCCATTTTGCGGATCGAGTTGATGGCGTTTGCAACCAGCATCAAGGCTTCGAATTCCTCTGCGCGTCGAGTATTGACTTTGTTGGCAGATTCCAGTTCTTCTGTTCGTTCGCGAACTTTCTCTTGAAGCGCGATTAGTTCTGTGTTGACTGCTATTTGGGCTTGTTCATTTTTCCGAGAGCGGAATAGGCTATTGTTGAATTGCCGGATGGTAACCGCCATGATTCCAGATGTGGCGAGGATGAAAACGTCAACCAGGAAAATATCTTCATACGTGGTATTAAGGCTATATCCGCTTATCGGATAGTAAATCTCTCTGATGCCAATCAATGTAGTTGAAAGAACAATCAGCCATGTGAACCAGAATGCGCCGCGCTGGCTTAGTGTCAAGTAAGCTAGAATGACAATGGCGATAAAAGCTGAAACTGTGACATCGTGCAACCCCACATCGTTAAAGGCTAAAAATACGCGTGCGAATAAAGCTCCTGCTGGAATGGCAACCTGAGCGAGATAAAAGTTGCCTTTTCGGAGATACCAAAGGCTGGCGAGATAAATAATCTCCACGGGTATCAAAGCGTATAAGGTTCTGGTGCGTTGCGCGAAAATTCCGTCGACGATCAGTAGTACTGCCAAAAGCACAATCAAAATGATCAGAAAAGCCTGAAGTATGCGTTGGGTTTCAAGCTTTTCTTCTTCGCTTGCTCCCGGCTGTCGAAAGAGGGATTGCATGAAGTTTGACATTAAATGCCTCGCGCCTGTTTTTCTTCGGTACTCGGCTGGAACTGGATAATTACATCCGAGCCAGGGATGACATGACCTATCTCTTCCACTGCCGTCTGCAACACGTTGCGGAGATTGATGGACTGGCTGATTTTCGAAGTGACTTCGCCGATGATGCGTTCTTTCGAGGCTCTTCGTTGTGAATCTTCCAAAAGCGCGGCGTTTTCCACCGCCAGTGCAACACGTTCGGCAATTGCTTCGGCGATATCAATGTCATCCTGGTTCCAGCCACTTGTAGATTGCGAACGGATATCAAGAACGCCGATCACATCTTCTCTCAACTTGATCGGGATCGTCAATACCGCAGGATTCTTCTTTGCGTTTGCCGATTTTATTACCGTGCTTCCTTTGGAATATGCGGTTTCAATTTCAGCATTCTCGATGGGAGCAATTAAAGGTGTGAGACCAGTTCCGGTAAATCGGTAACCGATTTTGTTTTCTTGAACCGTTTGGCTTAATGCAGATCGGATGTATCGTTCGTAAAGGGCGCGGGCTTCGCGGAGCGAACGATTGGTCTCATCGAACAAGCGGGCGTTTTGTATGGCGATGCCTACTTGCGCTGCAAGGGTTGAAAGAACGTCAATATCTTCCTGGCTAAACGCGGAAGGCTGCTCGCTTTGAACATCCAGTATGCCAATTGTTTGTTGGTTAAGAATGAGCGGCAATGCCATTTCTGAACGCGTGGTGGGCAGGTCGGGATTGTTGAAGAAAGCCGCGTCCGCTCCGGTGTCCAGCGCGATGCGTGGGACTGCATTCGCGGCGACATATCCAACGATTCCCTGTTCGCCGACCTTTAGCTGGTGACCTCTTTGAAGCATTCTTTTGCCGCCTTCACTGTTGGCTGCTTTGAGTACGGCAAATTGTCTTGCTTCGTCAATTAGAAAAATACCAGCATGATAAAAGCCAAACTCATCGCTAATGGTGCGGGTAATTTGCGGAAGGGTGGTTTCCAGTTCATGAACCGATGCAATGGATTGAGTGACTTTGGCGATTGCCGTAAGCTGCGTCGCGCGCCGCGAGACTTCCTGGTTGGCTGCGGCTAATTCGGATGTGCGTTCATTGACGCGCTGCTCCAGTGTTCCTACGAGATCGCGCAATTGCGCTTCCATATTTTTGAATGAGGATTGAAGTGTGCCGATTTCATCCTCGGATGTGCGGTCGGGGATGCTCACGTTCAAATTTCCCTGCCCGACTTCCAGCGCGGCGTTTCGAAGGACAATGATTGGATCTGCGATGGCAGTGGCGATAAATTGAATCACGGCAAATGCGATCAACAACCCGACAACGCCAATCATGAACAAGTTGCGGGGTGCGGAGCTTGAAGAATTCTGGAAGCTTTGGAGGATGCTGGTGTAATCAATGATTGCGGCGCCCGATATTTTTCCGGTCGTGTCTCTTACAGGCACAACGAGCA
>DATCTP010000317.1:0-11138 GCA_036567885.1 Anaerolineales bacterium
TTGCCATTTTCAGTGGAAGCCGCCATTTGCAAAACACCGACGGATAATCCGAGCATGTCAAAGATGGGAGCCATCCAGCGCGCATCACGCCGCGCCAAATAATCATTGACCGTAACGAGATGCGTTCCGCGTCCAGTTAGCGCATTGAGATAAAGCGGAAGCGTGGCAACCAGCGTTTTGCCTTCGCCAGTTTTCATCTCGGCGATCTGGCCGCGATGCAGAACCACCCCGCCCAGCATTTGAACATCATAATGGCGCAATCCAATGGTGCGCTTGGACGCCTCGCGCACCGCCGCAAAGGCCTCGGGGAGGATTTCTTCGAGAATTTCTTGAAGCTCATTATCATCTCCCTCACCTGTCTTTAGGACACCCTCTCCCGCTGCGAGAGGGGCTGGGGTAAGTCCGCTGTTCTTAGCGGAGAGGGCTAATCGCGAACGAAACTCCTCTGTCTTGGCGCGCAAAGCCTCATCGCTGAGCTTCTCGTATTCCGCCTCGAGCGAATTGATCTCGTCCACAATCCCGGCTAATTTTTCTACAGTACGTTTATTCGGGTCGCCCCCGAAGACACTAACAAATTTTTGGAGCATAAAAACCTTTCACACCAGTGGGGGTCGCCCCCAAAGACACTGACCCTGACAGAACGCAGGGCAGGCAAGTTTTTGGAGCATTTCTCGCCTTTCGGGGTGGGATTATAGCATAGGGATAAAATCAGGTTATTAGAAACCTGTAAGAAATATAAAGCATTTGGCACTGAGCACAAAATCAATCTACTGTGACGAGTGATCGAAATGTAGAAGGAATCTTTAAGGCAATCATTTGTTCTAATTTAAGGTCGCGGTGCTATAATCCCAAAAGCCTATGACCTTTGCCCACCTTCACGTTCACACCGAATATTCCTTGCTCGACGGCTTTAGCAACATAAAGAAGCTGGTTAAACGCGTCAAGGAAATGGATATGCCGGCGGTTGCCATCACCGACCACGGCACGATGTTCGGCGTGATTGATTTTTATAAAGCGGCAAAAGAAGTCGGCGTCAAGCCGATCATCGGTCTGGAAACCTACATGGCGGCGCGCACCATGCACGACCGCGATTCCAAGCTGGATCGTTCCTCCCCTCATTTGCTTCTGCTTGCGGAAAATGAAACAGGTTATAAGAATCTTTTGAAGATCGCTTCCGCCGCACAGCTCGAAGGCTTCTATTATTATCCACGCATCGACCATGACTTTTTAGCGGCTCACTCCGAAGGGCTGATCTGCACCACCGGCTGTATGTCTGCGGAAATTCCGCGCGCTTTGCTGGAAGAAAATCCGCAGGAAGCCGTGCGGCGCATGAACTGGTATTACGATGTCTTCGGGTCTGATCGGTTCTTCGTGGAACTCCAGCAACACAATATCAAAGAAATCACCGGTCTCAATCGCAAGTTGGTCGAGATGGGCGCAAAGTATTCCGCCAAATTTATCGCGACCAACGATGTGCATTACATCAATCCGGATGACGCGCGTTTGCAGGATATTCTGCTTGCGATTCAAACGCAATCACTGCTTTCCGATCCCGAACGAATGCGGATGACGGATGATTCGTATTATCTGCGCACGCCGCAGGAGATGAGTCAATTATTTGCGGAAGTCCCCGAATCGTTGAGCAACACTTTGCTCATTGCGGAGCGTTGTAACGTTGACCTTTCCTTCAAAGGCTATCACCTGCCAGAGTTTCCGGTTCCCAAAGGATATACCGCTGAAACCTATCTTCGCCATTTATGCGAAGAAGGAGCGGGGAGTCGCTACGGGAGTCGCGCGGCCAGCCAGGAGGTCCGCGAAAGACTCGAATACGAGTTGGGCATTGTCCACAAGATGGGCTTCGACGCCTACTTCCTGATCGTGTGGGATTTATGCCGCTATGCGCGCGAGAATGGAATCTGGTACAACGCGCGCGGTTCCGCGGCTGGTTCCATCATCGCGTACACATTAAACATTACCATTGTTGATCCCATCCAACATGATTTGATCTTTGAACGCTTCCTCAATCCGGGCCGCATCTCGATGCCCGATATTGACCTAGACTTCCGCGATGACCGCCGCGCCGAGATGCTTGAATATTGCACGAAGAAATATGGCAGCGACAAAGTGGCGCAGATCATCACCTTCGGCACGATGGGAACCAAAGCCGCCCTGCGTGACGTGGGCCGCGTGATGGATATTCCATTGAATGAAGTGGACCGCATTGCAAAGCTGGTGCCGTTCGTTTCAGGCCGCGCAACCACGATGGAAGACGCGCTGGCTGTGCCCGAGTTCAAGGAAGTTTACGATTCGACTCCGCACTTGCATGAATTGATTGATATTGCAGCGAGGATGGAAGGCACAGTCCGTAACGCGGGCACGCACGCCGCGGGCGTGGTAATCTCCGACAAACCCATCCTTGAATATTTGCCGTTACACCGCCCCACATCCAACTCGGAAGAGACGCCCATCAAAACAGTGACTCAATTTGAAATGGGCATCCTCGAAAGTCTCGGCATGTTGAAGGTGGACTTCCTCGGGCTGATCACGTTGAGCGTGATGGCGAAAGCCTGCGACATGATCGAGAAACGTCACGGCGTTCATCTCGATTTGAATAACATTCCGCTCGACGATCCGAAATCGTTCGAGTTGTTAGGCTCTGGCCAGACTGCAGGCGTATTTCAAGTCGAAGGCGGCGGGATGACGCGCTATATCGTCCAAATGAAGCCAACCAAGCTGGATCACGTCATCGCCATGGTCGCGGCGTATCGTCCCGGCCCGATGCAGTTCATCCCCGATTACATTGCGCGCATGCACGGCGAGGCGGAAGTCGAATATCGTCATCCGGCGATGAAACCCATTTTTGAATCCACGTACGGCATTCCGCTCTACCAGGAACAGTTGATGCGCGCCGCAGTGGAACTGGCGGGATATACGCCATCCGAATCGGATGAACTCCGCAAAGCCATCTCGAAGAAAAAGAAAGAAGACATTGAGAAGCACCGCAAGAAATTTGTGGCGGGTGCCATCAAGCAGGGAATGGCTAATGAAATCGCCGAAGCGATTTATTCAGACTGGGAAGAGTTTGCGCGCTATGGATTTAATAAATCCCACGCTGCCGATTATGGCGTGATCGCCGTCGAGACCGCCTATCTCAAATCACACTACACCGCCGAATATATGACGGCTTTGCTTTCCGCCTCGGCGGGACAAACCGAGAAAGTTGCGCTGTATGTCGCGGATGCGCGCTCGATGGGCGTGCCAGTGCTCCCGCCGCAGATCAATTCATCCGGTTGGGATTTTGAAATTGAAGATGTGGATGGCAAGCCCAACATCCGCTTTGGACTCGGCGCGGTTAAGAACGTCGGTCAAAGCGCGGTGGAGTTGATCATTGAAGAGCGCAAACGAAACGGCGCATTCCAAGACTTGAATGATTTTGCGCGACGAGTTGACCTGCGCGCGGTCGGCAAGCGTGCCTTGGAGTATTTGATCAAAGTCGGTGCGATGGATTCGTTTGGAAACCGCGCCGCGCTGTTGGCTTCGCTGGAACGCATCGTTGCCATCAGTAGCAATCATTTCCGCGCGGCGGAAGCGGGACAACTGAGTTTGTTCGGCGCGGTCACCGGCGTAACCGAAACCATCACATTGCCCGATGTCAACAATGTGGATAAACGCGAACAACTGAATTGGGAGCGCGAACTCATCGGGCTCTATATTTCCGATCATCCGCTCACGCCGTACCAACCAACGCTCACACAAATCGTCACGCATTTCTCCGGTCAATTGAGCGAAGCGCAGCACGAAGAAAAGATTCGCGTGGCGGGATTGGTCACTAACGTGCGCCCGTACATGACCAAAACCAACAAAGCCATGGGCTTCGTCACCATCGAGGATATTCAAGGCAACATCGAGCTTGTGCTGTTCCCGCGCACTTGGGAAAAACATCGCGAGCAATTGAGCATCGGGCAGATCATCATCGTGGAAGGCAAAGCAGATACGAGCAGTACGCCGCCGAAAGTTTTGGTGGATTCGATTCGAACAGAAATCAAAGTAACCGAAGCATTGGATACCACGCCGCGTCCTGCCACGCCGACAATAGCTCCCGTTTCGAAA
Source organism: Anaerolineales bacterium (assembly GCA_036567885.1). Classification (GTDB taxonomy): domain Bacteria; phylum Chloroflexota; class Anaerolineae; order Anaerolineales; family Villigracilaceae; genus Fen-1038. The sequence goes on from DATCTP010000317.1 coordinate 4,111, forward strand.
GCCATGCCGCGTCCTGTGGCTCAAACCGTTAAACGCGCGCCCGTAAGTCGGATTGAAAATCCGACCTACGAAAGAAGCGTTGCAGAAAAGCCCGTTGCATATGCGGCGAAGCCTGCACCTGCAAATGAATCAAATATCAAAGATGTCCCTCCTCCACCCGACAACTTCCCTGCCGATTGGGAAGATGAATGGCAACCAACACTTGAACATGCAGAGATTGCGGCGCGAGATGAATCAAAGATTGAAGAAAAAATCATTGAGCCGCGCGATGAAACGGAATCAACTAAGGTTGAATCAAAAGTCGAAGATGTGAAGCCAATAGAAGCACCGCGTGAAGCGCTCGCGTTGCGGCCCCCCTCTACACTCCCCCCATTTTCGGGGAAAATGGGGGGAGAAGGAGGGGGGCTTGAACCAAAACTTCCGCCATCGTTGTATGTTCCGCTGGCGCAGGAAGAAGACTCAACGCATCCGCCGAAACAGATCACGGTGATTCTGCGTTCGACGGGCGACAAGGATCGCGATAAGCGCCGAATCAAAACGCTTTACGGCACGTTGATTTCATTCCATGGAAATGATCGCTTCTCGTTCCATGTGTTCGAGAACGGCAAGGGACATTTGATCGACTTCCCCAGCGACACGACGCGCATTGATGCGGAATTGTTGTCGCGCTTGAAAAAGTTGATGGGCGAAGAAAGCTGGCGTGTCGAAGAGATTCGGTTTCAATAAGTATGTCATTGCGAGCGAAGCGAAGCAATCTCAACTAACCACCAAACAGGAGATTGCCACACTGATAGAACACAGTGCTTCGTCGCCACTACGTGGCTCCTCGCAATGACATCCTTGTAAAGGAAAATAAAATGGCTCATCCATTAGTTGACCAACTCCGCTTTACTCGTAGTGAATGGCTGACCGGACTTGCAGGCGTATCCGAAGAAGATGGTGCAAAACATTTTCCTCCGATGAACTGCATCAGTTGGACAGTGGGACATTTGGCATGGCAGGAACAACGTTATTTTCTCGACCGTGCCAGCGGCAAAGTTCTTTATCCAAAATTAAATGAGATGTTCGCTTTTGGTGCTCCGATGAGCACACCGTCATTGAGAGAAATGCTTGAAATTTGGCACACGGTGACCAAAGCCGTTGACCCGTTTCTCGACTCGCTGACTACCGAAAGTTTGCTGGCGGATTTATTGCGCGATGGCAAATCCATCGGTCAATCGGTTGGCTCTGCGATGCGCCGCACAACGTATCATTATTGGTATCACATGGGTGAGATCCAAGCTATCTGCCAGATGCTGGGACATACGGACCTGCCGCAGTATGTGGGCGAGATTGAACAACAAGCGCCGTATCGGGCTGAAAAGAATTGATCGGCGAAGAGAATTGGCGCGTGAAAGAGATTGCGTTTCGATAAATATCTAGTAGATAAAACTAACTTGTCCTTGGGGATGAAGTTTATAGAGGAACTTATGCATGCAAAAATCAGAATGATTACCACTCATATTGATAAACATAATGAAAGATTTGCACCCAGTGCTTTGGATGATTTTGTTCGCTCAATCAATCAACAATATATGCCTATGGGTGTTGAGCATGATCCCAGAATACCGCCGATTGGTCGAATACTGTCTGCGCATATAGAAGAATTAGAAGATGGAGAATATGCTGTAGATGGCATTGCAGAAATGTTTGAAAGCGATAAAGATATAGAGTTTTTGGATGATGGACGAGAAATTCCTGTTCATGATCTCGGTAAAAAATAACTATAAGCCCTGACCGCAGTTATCGAGATCCAAACGATCAGCAGCTTCTTAAAGAAATGGCATCTTTAGTAAAGAGTGAGATTATTCCTCAAGTCAAGAAATCTGTTGATCCATTAAGCGTTTTGACTATTGGTGTCTCTTTCGCAGCAGGTAGCATCGCAAGTGGTTTCTTAGCTAAAATTGGAGAAGATGCATGGGAAGCGTTTAAAACAAAACTTGATGAATTGATGAATCGCAAGCGAAATAATCAGAGGGAGTTTCTACTTACATTTGAATTCATTGTTAAACAAAAAAAGCATCCTTTATATTTAGAAATTATCTTAACCAATCCGAGTCAAACCGACATCAATACTTTTTTACATCAAGGTTTGAAAGAACTAGATAACAGAGTTCCTATACTATTAAAGCATACGCAACATATAAGGCAAGTTGTCTTTGAGTACAAGGATGGTAAATTGAAACCTCTATTTGGAGTTAGAAAAGATGGTGCTCCTTTGTCTATTGAATTCAAAGATTAAGCCGCTAATTCGAATCAACAAATATAAAGTGAAAATAGAAATATTGAAGAAACAATTACTCAGAGAGAATTAGATACTAAATGTTTCAACTATCCGACTCATGGAAGGCAACCTATCCAAACGCGCACGCGGGCGTGCTTGTAATGCGCGAGGTCATCAATCATCCACATCATGCCGGGTTGGAAAAACGGAAAGCCGCGCTGGAGGAAGAATTGCGTGCGCGCTTTGCAGGTCAGGATCGCGGCGCGCTGTTGAGCAATCCGATTCTGCAAGCCTACGATGCGTATTATCGGCAATTCAAAAAAACATATCACGTCCAGCTTCAACTCGAGTCGATTCTCTTCAAGGGCAAACCGATTCCGGGCGTTGCAGCATTGGTCGAAGCCATGTTCATGGCGGAAATGAATGATCTGCTTCTCACGGCGGGACACGATTTGGATTCGCTTCATCTTCCGCTGACGCTGGATGTAGCTCAAGGAACCGAAACTTATACTTTATTGCGCGGCGAACTACAAATACCAAAAGCAAATGATATGCTGATTCGTGATAGCGAAGGAATCATCTCGAGCATTATCTACGGACCGGATCAGCGCACGCAGATCACGGCTCAAACGCGCAATGTAATCTTTACAACCTACGCGCCATCTGGAATTAATGAGGAAGCGGTGATGAATCACTTGAAGCAAATACAACAAAATGTCGAAGCGATCGCTCCGAATGCCAAAGTTGAAATGTTAAAAGTTTTTGGCGCAAGCTAAACAAGGAGTAGGTTATGAGCGTCAGCACATGTCCCATTACTACTATCAATGCCCCCATCGAACGCGTCTGGGAATTATTATTTAAGCCTGCCAACTATGATTTATGGTGGGATGCTAAAACGCGCTCCATTGTCCCTGAAGGCCACGCACGCGCGGGACAAAGAGTCCATGCCAAAGCGGGCGGATTCAATATCCTTCTTACGGTTGACGCTGTGGATGAATCGAAACATAAAATTGATTTCACGACGAAATTTCCGTTTGGCATCACCGGGTTCAATCACCTCACCTGCATTGCGCTTCCTGATTCCACAACGCAAGTTTCGTTTGGCTGAGACTTCGCCTTCTCACCTGTATGGTGGGGTTGGATATGGGAACACTTCGGATCGAAGCAACTGCATGACAGCGTCGCCGATTCGCTTGCGCGTTTAAAGCGCGCCGCAGAAAGAACATAAAGAGGAATTTTTGTTCTTAAAAAGTGTCCTCCATTTCGGAATCAATGATATATATCAAGAAACTTAAAAATGCAAAAGGAACTTTAGAAAAAATGGAAAACGTTCCGCAATACTGGGGGCTCTCTTCGTGCATTGACTTGTATGAATGCGATCTGGCAATGATGAAAGATGCAGATGCGATCCGTGAATTCGTCAAGCAGTTATGTGACCGCATCCAGATGAAACGGTACGGCGAGACTCAAGTGGTGCATTTCGGGGAAGATCCACGCGTCAACGGCTTTAGCATGACTCAACTGATCGAGACTTCGCTCATCTCCGCCCATTTTGCCGAAGCCAGTTGCGCGATCTATCTGGATGTATTTAGTTGTGCATCATATGATCCAAAAGATACAGCCGAGTTTGCGTTGAAGTATTTCAAAGGAAAACATTACAACTTGCACTCCGTTGAGAGAAAATAGTCTTTCCTTTTCAAGGAAACAACGGCTTGATTACAGACTGTATGGATTGCTGCCAACAACACCGTGTTGAACGCCAAACTATTGGCTGATATTGTGGTTTAATTAATGCAGAAATTTCACCCAAGGATTCAAAAGGAGTCAAAATGACGACATTACTCGAAAAAGGTTTTCTAGCGGGAATCGGGTTGCTCTCTATGACCCATGAAAAAGCACAGAAGCTTATTGACGAACTCAGCAAGGAAGGCGAAGTTCAATCAAGCGAAGTTAAACAATGGGTTGACCAACTCTCCAGCCGCGGCGAGGAGGAACGTAATGCCTTGCGCAAATTGGTTCGCGACGAGATGAAAAAAGTTTTGGATGAAATGGGTTTAGCCACCAAGGAAGACATTCAAAAGCTTCTTGAAAAATAGGATACGTTAGCAACTTCCAATTCTAAAACAGCTCACGCTGCTTTTAGATATCGAAATGGCTATGTTCAATTCCAGACGTTCCATCCGCCATCTACAACGTTATAGCGAAGTCGTTGCCATCTTTGCGCGGCACGGCTTTGGGTTTCTATTTAACCGTCTGGGATCCAATTCGCGCTGGCTCAGGGTTCCGTGGCAGGCGACTCAAGAAAGCGCGCCGCCGCGTCTCGATGATTTGGCGATTCATTTTCGGTTGGCGTTGGAGGAAGCGGGTCCCATCTTTGTCAAGTTGGGACAGATTCTTTCGACCCGTCCCGATGTGTTGCCGCCGCCCTTTATCACCGAGTTGAGTAAATTGGCGGATGCGGTTTACCCGGAGCCGTGGGATGTGATGTATGCCTTGCTGACGCGTGAATTGGGACGCGACCCGGAAACGCTGTTCGCTTCGATTGATCCACAACCCATCGCTTCCGCCTCGCTATCACAAGTCCATGCCGCGGTTCTGCCAGACGGTCAGGAAGTAGTCATCAAGATTCAGCGCCCCAACATTGCGACGTTGATTGATACTGACCTTGAGATTTTGGCTTCGCTGGCGATAAACGCGCAAGGCACAACGCTGGGAAAGATCTATGATTTTCCCGGGATTGCGGATGACTTTGCCTTCACTCTGCGCAACGAACTCGATTTTCAACGCGAAGGTCGCAATGCAGACCGCCTGCGGGAAAGCTTTGTCAACCAATCCGAACTCCTCTATATTCCAAAAGTTTATTGGGAGTTGACCACGCGTCATGTATTGGTGTTGGAACGCATTCGCGGCATCAAGATCAGCGACATCTCCGCGTTGGAGTCTGCCGGATATGACCGCCACAAGATCGCATTGAACAGTGTCACCACAACGGTCAAGCAGGTGTTCGAAGACGGCTTCTTCCATGCTGACCCTCATGCTGGAAACTACCTCATCCTTCCGAATGAAGTGATCGGGTTGGTGGACTTTGGCAAGGTGGGTTATTTGCGCGACAAGGATCGGATGGATTTGATCCGGCTTTTTATTGTCGCGATCGACATGGATGTGGATGGAATGATCGACCAGTTGGTGCGCTTGGGCGCCGTGAGCGAGGATGTGGACCGGAATAGATTGGCATATGATCTAAGCCGCTTCCTGAATAAATACCGCGGCATGCCCATCAAATCCGTGCGCGCCCGCGAACTGATCGACGAGATCACCGCCATTACTTTTCGACATCATCTGCATCTGCCCGCCACTTGGTGGTTGGTGGCTCAAACAATTGCCATGTTGGAAGGTATCGGCATGCAATTGGATCCGGACTTTGATGTCTTCAGTGGTGCTGCGCCTTATGTCCGGCGTCTGATGAAAAACCTGTTCATCCCTCATGGAGATTGGACGCGAACGATCTTGATGGACGGCGCGAGTTGGGGCGAGATGCTTCATCGTCTGCCGCGCGTTGGGAATCGGATGTTGGAACGGTTGGAACGCAACGAACCGATCCGCATGGAGATCAAAGACATTGATCACATCTTGAGTCGCATTGACCGGTTGGTGACGCGCGTCGCGCTCAGTTTGTTGGTCGCCGCGTTTGTGGTTGGTCTGCCGCTTTTGATTCCGCTCACCGCTCCCGGTAGTTTGCCCAGATGGCTGATTTTGGTCGGCATGGTTCCAATCATTGGCACCGGGTTATGGCTGGCTGTTTCCCTGTTCAATACTCCAAGAAAATAATCTTTATAATCTAATCAGAGTTTCTCACTGCGTTACATCGTTCGCAATCGTCCCGCTCGCACAACAATGCCAGCGGGTTTTCTTTTAAAACCTGAATTGCTTTTGAAAATAATACTCTTAGCGAAACGGCTTGAACGATGGTGTTTCCGATTTGGATCATCCGCACATTGTTGACGAGTTCAGGCGTGATGGCATTGAAGCCCGCCGAGTCGCCGGGAAAGCCGGGGCATTCCACGATGCGATCCGGAGTCAATGCCCAGCGCAAGAATTGTTTTCGTCCCGCAAGCTTTTCCGCGTAATGAATGCTGGTGTTGACGGTGTGATCCACGCCGAGCAATGCGACCCAGCCGTCCGCTTCCGCCAGCGCCGCAATCGGCGCCAAGTGATTTTGAATGGTTTGCGTGGCTAAAATTTTTTCGGCGCGTACTCCTGCAAACGATTGGATGGGATGTAAAGTTCGTTTCGTATTCGGCAAGTTTCGCAACGTCTCTGGAACGATGCCCATCAATTTGTCGCAAGGCATGTTCGGCGTGAACGGTTCAGCCATCGAATTCAAATCCGTTTCCGCACCGTAGGTGATTCCGTTGTTCGGCGGTCCGACATTTGGCGTGATCATTGTTTTATAAGTGAAGGTCGGCATCACCAAAGCACCAACCGAATCGAGAACGGCGCGCAATAAAGCCTGCGCGCCGCCGTCAATTTCTCCAAACGATTTCAACGATGCGTGAGCAATGACCGGTTTATCTTGCAACCGCAAACTGTCGAAAGCGCCCTTCAGCGTTTTGTAATCAAGCATAATCTTATTTATGTCATTGCGAGGAGGTCGGAGACCGACGTGGCAATCTCATCTTTTCAATAAACAAGCGATTGCAAATAACAGGAGATTGCCACGCTCGCTAACGCTCGCTCGCAATGACATTGATGTTTCTACTTCCCT
>DATCTP010000318.1:0-6836 GCA_036567885.1 Anaerolineales bacterium
CCCACCTTGTTCTTGTTTCGACCACTAAATGTCGAGGTTTCTCACATATTTTGCATGGGTCTGGATGAACCGCTTGCGGGGATCCACGGCATCACCCATCAACATATCGAAGGTGCGGTCGGCCTCCGCCGCATCGTCCACCGTGACCAGAAGCAGGGTGCGGTTATCCGGATTCATCGTCGTCTCCCACAGCTGCTGCGGATTCATTTCGCCCAGACCTTTATACCGCTGAACGTTTGCCTTGTCATTGCCAATCTCTTTGACCAGCTTATCTTTCTCTTTATCGCTATAGGCGTACTTGATTTGGTTCTTATACGCCACGCGAAACAGCGGCGGCTGGGCAATATAAAGATGACCATCTTCCAGCAAATGCGGCATATAACGGAAGAAGAACGTCAGCAATAACGTTCGGATATGACTGCCATCTACATCCGCATCGGTCATGATAATGATGCGGCCATAGCGCAAGCCTTCTATATCGAAATTGTCACCGATGCCTGTACCGAGCGCGGAGATGAGTGCCCTGATCTCATTGCTGGATAAAATCTTATCGAGGCGGGCGCGTTCGGTGTTCATGATTTTGCCGCGCAAAGGCAGGATGGCTTGGAAGTGCCGGTCGCGTCCTTGCTTCGCCGACCCGCCAGCGGAATCACCCTCGACGATGTATAACTCAGTCTTCGATGAATCGCGTTCAGAACAATCTGCCAGCTTGCCGGGCAATGTCAACGATTCCAGCGCCGACTTGCGGATGACCAGATCACGCGCTTTCTTGGCTGCATCGCGGGCACGCGCCGACGTCAGGCATTTGGCTATGATCGTTTTGGCGGCTTGCGGATTCTCGTCGAGGAATGTTGCGAAGGATTCGCCTACAATCTGTTGAACGTACGTTTGCACTTCCGGATTCATCAACTTGACTTTGGTCTGTGATTCGAATTGCGGTTCGGGATGCTTGACGGAAACGATTGCCGTCAAACCTTCACGCGTATCATCGCCCGAAAAATTCGGGTCGGCATCTTTGAGTAAACCATTTTTACGGGCGTAATCATTGACCACGCGCGTCACCGCCGAACGAAGTCCGGTGAGATGCGTCCAGCCGTCAATCGTGTTGATGGTGTTGGCAAACGAGTAGACCGATTCTGCGAACGCGTCGGTATATTGAATGGCGGCCTCGATGCCGATGCCCTCCAACTCTTTCTCCACATACACCACCGGATGAAGGTTTTCCCGGTTGCGATTCAAATAGCGGACGAACGAGGTGAGACCGCCTTCAAAATAGAAAGTCATTTCGCGTTGGGCGCGTTCATCCACGAAGCGGATGGTTACGCCGCGCGTGACGAACGACATTTCGCGGAAACGTTGAACGAGCGTATCGAAACGATAATCAATGTCTTCGGTAAATATTAGCTTGTCAAACTTGAAGGTTTGCTTGGTGCCGGTTTCATCTTTTGCAACCTTGCCGATTTGCTTGATCTCTCCCTGCGGAACGCCGCGCTTGTAGTTTTGCTGCCACAACTTGCCGTCACGTTTGACTTCGGTGACCATCCATTCGGAAAGGGCGTTCACCGCGCTCACGCCGACGCCGTGCAGACCGCCGGAGACTTTATATCCGCCGCCGCCGAACTTTCCACCCGCGCCGATCACGGTCATGACCACATCCACAGTTTCCATGGGGTGTCCCTTGGCATCCTTTTTGGTGGGATGCGGTCCCACCGGGATGCCGCGCCCGTTATCTTCCACCGTTACACTGCTATCTTCGTGAATCGTGATATTGATCGCGGTGCAGAAACCGGCAAGCGCTTCATCAATGGCGTTATCCACGACTTCATAAACGAGATGATGCAAGGCTTTGATATCTGTGCCGCCCACGTACATGCCCGGGCGTTTGCGGACATGTTCGATACCTTCCAGGGCTTGAATGGAACTTACATCGTAATTGATCTTATCTGTATTTTTCTTTTCAGCCATAAGATTCTCCGAATCTACCCTCACTATGTCCTTCCCATTTTCCTTTGGAAAACGGGGGAAGTGTCCGAAGGACAGAGGGAATAAATGAATAAATCATGCTTGTGTTGTCGGGGTGGTGGCGCGGAATCTTTCCAGCACCGTTTGCAGCCATGCCGTTGTATCTCGGTAATAAACAAAGGATGATGCTACCAGCGCTGTCATGATAAAGGCATGTCCAAGGATGCCGACCAAAGTGAGCCAGGAACTGTTATCCGGGATAGCCCATAAGAAATTCAACCCGGCGCCGATCAGTATCATCGTCAAGACAAACAGACTGCTGTTGGGCAGTGCAAAACGCGTCAATTGAAGGCCGCTTAAAAAGGAAGTAAATATGTTTTGCTTGCGAAGGTAAATCCCGAACGACGAAAAGAAGATCGGCACGATCAACCACATGGATAAGAATCCCAGTATCAATAACGCGCCTTCTCCGATCAACGAATTGATCGCAAACAGAATGTACAAAAGCAAGCCGATGGGAATTCCGAGAATCCATGCAATGACAAACCAACAGAGCGAGTAAAGAATCGTCTGTGAGATGGCGCGTCCGGTTGCGGCAAATGTGTCAGGCACGATCAGCGAAGCGATCCAGCGAAGGTAGAGGCCGCCGAAGATCCAGCCGAAGATCGTGAGAAGGAAAAGCAAGCCAAACAGGCGTCCGAGAGAATCGACTTGGTAAATCATCGGCGTGCCCAAAGGCGATGCCGTGGGCATCTCGCCGCTCATCAAGCTTGGCACACCGATGGGAAATGTCCGCAAAATGCCCAGTAAGTTGAATTGCTGAAAGAACTGGGTGTACATATCTATCGCGTTCTTGAGATCGGTGGCAGAAATGCCGCTGTTCGATGCAAAACTTTGGAACTGAGCCAGAACCGGTTGGATTAGTTGGTTCATGCTGATGTGTGGTCCAAGCCATAAGAGCAGGTCAAGCGCCAGCGGCAAAATGATCGCGGTAATATGCGCCGCGACGGTGTCGAATCCGGCTCGGAGCGAGCCGATGATGCCGGGCGGCGGCGGTAAAGGTTGGGAGTCGTTCTTTAAGTTCATAGCCTTTTGATTCTACCATACCGCTTCTATCTTCTTTATATCGGGTAAAATCAAATCATGCAACCAGAAAAGCGTTATTTGCCGGATGGAAACCGCGTCGGCGTGTTGACGGCGGCGGTTTTGCTGGCGTATGCGCTGACGCGTCTGATCAATACGCCGGGCTTTACCTTGACCCTGCAATTGCCCGGTTTTTACTTTGCTTATCCTCTCACTCTGAGTGCCGCGATGACTCTCATGGCAACCGGCCTCACCGCCACTGGGATGAATTGGCTGTTGCATGGTCATCCGGCATTGGAAGGGAATCCCATTGAGCATTGGTTGTTGCCCACATTGACGGCTTTTATTGTTGGGATCAGCCTCAATGTCTTGCCGCTTGGAATGCTTTGGTGGATCGGTTTGGCGGTCAGTGCGGTCATTCTCGTGACCGTCTTTATCGCAGAATATGTTGCGGTAGATATCGGCGCGCCGATGTACGCATTGGCATCCGCCGCGCTGACGGCGCTTTCGTATGCCCTGTTTTTGATGCTGATCGTTGCCTTGCGCGCCGCCGGCACGCGCCTTTTTCTCATTGCGCCAACCACTTTCATTGCGGCGGGACTGGTCGCGCTGCGTACGCTTCATCTCCATCTCGGCAATCGCTGGGAATTCCCGTGGGCGATCGGAATTGCACTGGCTTGCATGCAGACCGCCGCAGGCGTGCATTATTGGCCGATCTCACCTTTGCAGTTCGGCTTGATACTGTTGGGTCCGTTATATGCGCTCGTTACGCTGGCTTCCAATCTCAGTGAAGAAGTGCCGCCGCGCCGCGCCGCGCTGGAACCGAGTCTATTCCTGGCCGCGGCATGGATTGCCGCGCTCCTTGTCCATTGATGGAATTAAATTTTAAGCGCGAACATTGGAATATCATGCAGGATCATGTTCAACGCCGCGCGCCGCTTGAAGCGTGTGGATTATTGGCGGGAAAAAATAATCAGGTGGAAAAAGTTTTGTTGGTCGAGAACCAAGCCAAAAGTCGAGTAAAGTTTCGGATGGATCCGAAAGAACAACTTGCCGCGTTCAATTGGATCGACTCAAACGGATTGGAGTTAATCGGAGTCTTTCATTCGCACCCCGCGGGACCTGAAACGGTTTCCGCGACTGACATCCAAGAGGCGACTTATGCGGTTATTCAAATTGTATGGTCGCGAGTCGACGGAGATTGGATCGCGCGCGGTTTTTGGATTGCGAATCAACTTGTTTCGGAAGTAACTTTAAATGTGATGGACGACGAGTAACGTTAATAGATTTCGTGTGTTACAGTTTCTGCCAATTGGAGGAGTAGTTTATGCAAGTCTTAATGGATTCCGGCGTGGTATTGCTTTCATATATTCTTGGAGCAATTCCGTTTGGATTGCTTATTGTAAAATTGACAACCGGCAAAGATATTCGTCAAGTTGCCAGTGGGCGTACCGGTGGGACGAATGCCATGCGTGCCGCTGGTTGCGGAGCCGGTATCGCGACCACACTGTTCGATATCTTTAAAGGATTCGCGGCTGTCTGGTTGGCGCGTACCTTGACACCTAATGTGTGGATCGAAGTGCTGGCTCCCATCGCAACGGTGCTTGGACATAATTATTCCATCTTTCTTATCGAACGCCATTCGGAAGGAAAGCTCCGTTTGCGCGGCGGCGCTGGAGGCGCACCCACCGCAGGCGGAGCGCTTGGGTTGCTATGGCCGTTATGGTGGCCGATGGTCATCGGAATACCGGTGCCATTTATTATGCTCTTCGGCGTTGGCTATGCCTCCCTTGCAACGATCAGCATTTCTCTCACGTCAACGGTCCTTTTTGCCGCGCTTTATTTTCTTGGATATTCGCCACACTGGCAGTATATTGTTTATGGCGTCGTGACGCTCTTCATTCTTCTATGGGCTTTGCGTCCAAACATTCAGGCGTTGAAGGAAGGACGCGAACGATTTCACGGCTGGCGTCCGTGGAAAAAGAAAGAATCTGAAACGAAAAAATCGGAGTGACCAAAAAGGCAGACCGATGGTCTGCCTTTTGCATTTCACGGGATGTTCTTATTCTTCGCGCGCCCGCTTGATCAATACTTGCAAGTTGCGTTTATGCAAACCTTCCGCCAAACCGCCAAGATGCACGCGGCTTTTGCCGCATTCTTCAATCCTCATTGAATCTAAAGTCTCGTCCACGATCTTGCGCCGCGCCGCAGCTTTGACCACTCTCTTGATGTTGGTGATGTAGGTTAAATTCTCTCTGACCGCCGCATCGATTTCACCGCGCAGGATAATATCGCCGTGACCTTGAACGATGTTTTCCAACCCCATGCGTCCGATCTTTTTAATAGACGCAGCAATATCATCAATATCGCCGTCCACCACGTAAGGCAAAGGCATGAAAGCGTCGCCCGCAAAAAGGATGCGGTCCTCTTCCACCAGCACGGCAATGCCGTCACCGCTGTGGCCGGGAGCCTGTAAAATGTTCAAGTTTTTTTTGCCGACGCGCAGATTCATTTCACCGGCGGCAAACGTCAGGTTCGGTAAAACGATCTTGACTTGACGGAGGGCGGCATTTTGCTTTTTCGCCGTTTCCAGTGACGGTCGCCCCCGCTGGTCCAGTAAGGTGCGGCAAAGTTCATGAGCGATAATCGTCGCGCCGGGGAAGAAGCAATTTCCCCAGGCATGGTCGGCGTGATAATGGGTATTGATCACATAACGCACCGGCACGCTGAGTTCATGTTCGATGAACTCGCGCATCCCGAGTGTTTCATCGGGGAGAGCCAGCGTATCAATCACCACCGCCCACTGCGGGCCTACAACAACTCCAGCCGTCACTTGGGCATAGATTTCACTTTGAAACCAAAATACATTTTCAGAAACACGTTCGCGGTGCATTCAAAACCTCAGTTCAAATTTACCTATAGATAGCACAACGATGGAGTAAAGTCAAGTTGTATGGACAATTTTCCTCGACCATATTTCTGCATAATAAAAAAAGCGAGGTTCATCGCCTCGCCTAAACTCTAGCCTTTATCTTCTTCGTCTTGCAAGATCATCACTCGGTATGCCTCGGCGTATTTAATTCCCTTTGCCTTGCCCGCGCCTTCCGCCCATTCGTACATCCATTTGTCCACTTCATGCGTGTCAATCTGGCTGACGTGTTTCTTAAGCGCCTCGATTTTGATTTCAATCGTCTCGCCGATATCGACCCACGTATCGGCTTTTTCATTCTCGTGGATATATAAGCGCTTAACGTTATGCGGTTCGTACCCCGCTGCTAACAGGTCCGGGAAAATGAGGCGTGTTCCCGCTGACGGAAACACCGCTTCGCAAGCAACTTGCGCGGCCGCGCGGTGATCAGGATGATTGATGTAATCGCTGCCGAAAAACCAGCCCTCGGGATCGCCTGTCAAAACCACATCCGGCTGATGGATACGGATGAGCCGCGTTAATTCTTTACGCAAAGGAATCGTTGGTTCCAACTCGCCATCGGGATAATGCAGGAAGATCGTTTCTTTTACGCCCAAAACTTTATTCGCGGCAAGTTGCTCGCCCTCGCGCAACTTTGCCAAGATCGGTTTATAAGAACCATCTTTTGTTGGATCGTTCGAGCCTGAGTCGCCGCTGGTGATAACCACCGATACAATTTCGCATCCAGCTCTTGACCATTTGGCAAGCGTCCCGCCGACTGAAAACTCCTGATCATCCGGATGCGCTTGAATGGTCATTGCACGCTTCGGTAAATATTCTTTTTCTTCTGACATGATTCTCTCTCCTATAAAATGATGGTCTT
>DATCTP010000319.1:0-4957 GCA_036567885.1 Anaerolineales bacterium
TGCGCGCCAGCACCTATCGCGGGCAAAAACAACTCACACTTCAATTCAAAGAATTTCGAGTTATCGAAGAAAAGCCAGTTGAGATTCGAAGAGCGAGATTAGAGATTAGAGACTGGAGATTGGAGAATAAAAAGTTTGAAAGTCTGAAGGTTGGAATGTTGGTGTGGGCTGAAGGTAATGAAAAGGCAAAAGGAAAATCTCGTTTTGATTTGTGTCAAGCGGATGAATTTGCAATTTACACAACTCCCCCATCGCCCGCGGAGTTGCGCGCCGTGTTGGAAATCGTCAAGCCAAAAACAATTTATCTTTTTGCTGTTTCGCCAGAAACCGAGAAAACGGATGAATTTTTATCGCGACTTGCAGGCATGGCAAAGTTTGCCCTCCACCAGCGCGGAGGCAAAGTCAGTGTGCGGGAATTGGCTGTGGCAACCGCGCAGCGCGAAGCGGCAATCAGACTCGGGTTGGAATGGCTAGCGGCGGGTGCCCACATCAAAGTCGAAGGAGAGAACGGTGAACTTAATCTTGCAAATGATGACGGAATTGCCAATCAATATCTGCAAAGTGAGTTATATATCGCGGTTAAAGGTCTGCTCGAAGAGGCAGCGGCATATCGGGCATACTTTGCAAAAGCAGACTCGAAAACACTTTTCGAATATTAGGAGACTATGAAAAGAAAACTTCCCGAACACGGCTGGTGTTTTGTATGTGGAACGCAAAATCCGCATAGCATTGGAATAACCATGTGGGTGGACGATGAAGGCGTAATGACATCAGAATTCACGCTGACCGATGCGCAACAGGGACCGCCTGGATTTTCGCACGGCGGTGCATCAGCCGCAATTTTAGATGAAACGATGGGACTGGTTGTTTGGGCGGCTGGCATGAAAGTGGCAGCCGTGAACTTGGAGATTAATTACCACAAGCCTCTGCCGCTTCATCAACCGCTGACACTCGAGGCGCGTATCACCGAAAAAGATGAACGCAAAGTTTTTTCATCAGGAGAGATTCGTTTGCCGGATGGAACTGTGGCTGTCAGTGGACGCGGCATTTATGTTGTTGCACCGCACCTATTCGAAAAAGTCACACTTTAGAAAATCCATCCACAGATAAACGTTGTCGCAGACTTTTTCTTCAACACGAACAAACTCTATTCGTCGAGGCGGCTGATGCTTGCAAAGCGCGCATTGATTAACTTTGCCAAATCAGCGACCGGCAATTTGATGTTCAATCCGCGCTGTCCGCCTGACACATGGATCTGCGAAAAGTTCTGCGCCGAAGAATCGATCACGACTTGAAACCCTTTATTGATCAATGCCAGCGGTGAAATGCCGCCCGCTTGCAAACCGGTCAATTCTTCCGCTTCGCGTTCGGTGGGAAGATGAACTTTCTTTTCATTCAACGCAGCGGCAAGCAACTTCAAATCCACTTCGGAATTGCCGGGGACGACAGCCAGCAAAGGCTTCTTTGGTTTTTCTCGAGTGACCACAATGGTTTTGAAAACGGCGGCCGGCTCCACGTCGAGAAGCCGCGCCGTTTCCAACGCGCCGAGTTTTTCGGCGGGCAATTCGTACGCCGTGTATTGGATCTTATGCGAGTCAAGCAGACGCGTTACATTATTGACGATGGACATTTGATTCGCGTTCTTCTATTTTACTCTGCATGGTAAACTCTACAGCCATGAATACAAAGCGCGTCTTTCCAATCCTGGAAGCCATCTTCACAGTCGTGGTTTGGGGCGGAACGTTTATTGCTACCAAGGTCGCGTTGCAAGAAGTTTCACCTGCAACCATTGTATGGCTGAGATTTGCCATGGGGGTGATCATTCTCGGCGCGGCAGTCGCCATGCGGAAGCAATTTGTGCTCCCCGAACGAAACGAATGGCTATATTTCGCGTTGCTCGGTTTCATCGGCGTGACATTCCATCAATGGCTGCAAGCGAACGGCCTTGTCACCGCGCAAGCCACAACGACCGCATGGATCGTCGCAACCACGCCAGTCTTCATTGCGTTGCTAGGCTGGCTGGTATTGAAAGAAAAATTCGGATGGATGCGTGTGGCTGGAATCGCGTTGGCGGCATTGGGAGTTTTGCTCATCGTCAGCAACGGAAATCTCGGCGCACTCTTCACAGGTAAAGTAGGAACGATTGGCGATCTTCTCATTTTGATCAGCGCGCCGAATTGGGCAATCTATACGGTTCTCTCGCGGCGCGAACTGGGAAGGCACCCTGCCGCGCTCATGATGTTTTATGTGATGTTATTGGGTTGGCTCTTCACCAACATTTGGATCTTCGGTTTCGGTCCGGGGTTGAGCGAGATCGCTCACATCACAATTAAAGGCTGGAGTGCGATCCTCGTGCTGGGAATCTTCGGCTCCGGTTTGGCTTACATTGCATATTACGATGCGCTTCAAGTCTTGCCCGCGTCTCAACTGGGCGTTTTTCTAAACATCGAGCCGCTGGTGACGACCTTGCTTGCGGCATCTCTGCTCAGCGAACCGATCATTTGGATTGTTTTGGTAGGCGGCGCGATCATTATCGCCGGCATATATCTCGTCAACCGATAGATGACTCTCTTTCCTCGATCCAGCAACGGCGCTTCGGTTTTCTCGACTTCAAATGGATTCCGTTTAACGATTCCTGCATCATCTAAAAGTGAATACCGCCTCGCTCAAATGGACGATTATGCACGTTTGCCGCGCCGCGCTTTTTCGGCGCGTTCGCCGTTGACGTTTAGTCTGCGTGCCCGCGCTTCATCCGAATCCATTCCCGGAACTTGGGGCTTCGGCCTTTGGAATGATCCATTCAGCTTATCACTTGGCTTCGGAGGAAATCCATTCCGCTTGCCTATTTTGCCCAATGCAATTTGGTTCTTTCATGCATCGGAAAAAAATTATCTTTCATTTCGCGACGACAAACCTGCACAAGGTTTTCTTGCCCAGAGTTTCAGCAGTCCAAGCTTTCATCCATTACTGTTGCCGATTGGATTGACTTTCCCTTTTTCGATGAAAAAAGCACGTCAATTGCTGAGCCGCATCGTTGAGGAAGACTCGTCAACCGTCAGCACAGATGTGACTCAATGGCACAGTTACCGCTTCGAGTGGAGTCCGAACCGGTCCGCGTTTTGGGTGGACGACGTTCCGGTTTTAGATACGCCGGTAAGTCCGCGCCCGCCTTTGGGTTTAGTCATCTGGATCGATAATCAATATGCGGCTTTTACGCCGCAGGGAAAAATCAAATGGGGGTTGGAAAAAAATTTAATCGAGGCATGGCTGGAGATCGAGAATGTTGAATTAAATAGATAAGGGCACATGCTGTGCCCTTATCATCTTTACATCGGCCAATATTGCAAAAGCAAATGGTTTGTAAATGGAATGACCCGTAACACTGTGTCAACGACCAAGCCCAGGATAAACAAACCGCCGAAGTTACGGTTGTGCACAAAGCAGACCGCTGAGAACCATGTAGGCCATGCGGGATAACCTTCCGGAGGTTGCGGCGGACGCGGTTTGTTCAAAACTTTGATCGCCGCGAGAGCATCTTTGAAGGCGAAGAACACAATGAGCATAATCGGAGAGAAATAATGCGGCACGAAAACCAGATACACAAT
Source organism: Anaerolineales bacterium (assembly GCA_036567885.1). Lineage (GTDB taxonomy): Bacteria > Chloroflexota > Anaerolineae > Anaerolineales > Villigracilaceae > Fen-1038. Next base: position 3,606 of record DATCTP010000319.1, read on the forward strand.
GACAAGATAAATGAGGATCAAGGCCGCCTGATTGACAAAGCGCGCAAATTGCTCACCGGCACGCACCGGAAATGTGCCAACGCCCTTCTTCAAATCATCAGTCCGCTTATCAATATGCTTGCCAACGTTGATACTCGCCACGCTCAATCCAAACGGAATCCCAGCTAAGGCAACATTCCAGATGTTGGCGGTAGCGCCGCGCGCAAGCACAAAATACACACCGGCAATCATGATCGGTCCCCAAATCAGAAAGATGGCAAGTTCGCCCAATGCCCAATATTTAAGCGGCCATGTATAAAACAACAAAACGAGGGAGCCAAAGGCAAATAATCCAATCACCACCGGGTCGAAGCCGGTATAAAGCATGGCATAAACGCCGGAGAGCGTTGCAATCACACCGCTGACGAGGAACCACTGGATTTGCTGGCTCTTTGTCCAAAAGCCCTGCACCAACGGATGAACGCCGTATTGGGTTCGGAAATAATTATCTTTGTCCACGCCGCGGCTGTAATCGGTATAATCGTTCAACAGATTATTTGTGCCGTGTGCAATGAACAATCCAAGCGTCAACACGATCCACGGTATCCACGAGAAATAACCGTCGCGCCAAGCCAGGATACCGGCGATGATGCAGGAATAAACGGTCACCAATGTGACCGCAGAACGGGTAGCGATCAGCCATTTTGAGACCACATCCAGCATGTCCCATTGTTTCTTGTCATCCATTTTGACAAGCTGCCAGATCGCCGTGCGCCACATAGAAAAATTTATCTTCATAGAAAACTCCTCTGAATATTTACCGAAACAAAAAATATTATACGACTAATCTATTCAAGGCGACAATAAATAAATAACCCGCCTTCGCTTCCATTCCGCCGTTGACATGGAAACCCCATGCCGTTATAATACCGTCCGCTTCTGCCTTGGCAGTTGGATGTTGCCGGGGCGGTTGTTTGTCGAAGATCCCGCGTAAGCGGGAAGAACCAGCTTCCCCGATGATCGGCGTAGGATTGGCTCAAGAGCCGCAAATCCCGCGGACAAATTGGCGAAGTGAATGACTGGAGAAAAGATGAGATACGCAATTGTAGAAAGCGGCGGCAAACAATATAAAGCCGTCGAAGGGCAGACGATTGAAGTAGATCGTTTGGCTGATAAAGAAGGCGCCAAAGTTGACTTGATGGCGCTGTTGATGGCGGATGGCGATGATGTGATGGTCGGGACTCCGACCGTAAGCGGCATCGAAGTCAAAGCCACCGTGGTGGATCACTTCCGCGGCGAAAAAATCTTCCGTTTTAAATACAGCCCGAAAAAACGCATTCGTGTGCGCGGCGGTCATCGCCAGCAATATACGC
>DATCTP010000320.1:0-6875 GCA_036567885.1 Anaerolineales bacterium
GGCCCGTTCAAACTGGTCGCGTTTGTTATTTCTGCTTTCTTTGTTGGGATGGTCGGCGCGCTTCACGCCTACTTTATCGGTTCGATCTTTCCGCCTTTTGCTTTTGATGCGCTCTTCGATGTCATTGTGGCGCTGATGGCGTTCCTCGGAGGCATCGGTACGTTGTCGGGTCCGATCCTTGGCGCATTGATCTTGGAACCGACCCAGCAATATTTTACGCTCCAGTTCAGCAGCAATGGCTACTATCTAATCATCTACGGGATTCTGTTCCTGGTGATTATCCTTTTATTGCCAGAAGGTATTATGCCGACTCTTAGAAAATATTGGATAAAAATCCAATCCTCACCTAATGGGAATGGAAATAAAAATCCTGCCGAGTCTGCATTAGCCACCGATCAGCCAAAGAAAGAAGGGGCGAAACTATGAAATTGCTTGAAGCAACCAAAGTCAGCAAATCGTTCGGCGGGATCCGCGCGCTGGATGCCTGTTCGGTTGATGTTGAAAAAGGTTCGATCACTGGGTTGATCGGTCCCAACGGCTCTGGTAAAACCACGCTATTCAATGTGGTCACCTGTTATGAAACCGTGGATGAAGGCGAGATTCTTTTCGAGGGCGCTTCGATTACCAATGCCAAGCCGGATCAAGTCTTCAGACTCGGCGTGGCGCGGACATTTCAATTGACGCGTATCTTTCCGCGCCTGACCGTTTTGGAAAACATGCATGTGGCGGTCCAGCGTAAAGGAATGAGCGCTTTGCTGAGTCGCTGGAGTTCTTCTCACGAACAGAGCCGCGCCTTGGAAATGCTTGATTTTGTCGGCATTACTCATCTCAAAGATTTTCCTGCCGGTAATTTATCTTATGGGCAGAAGAAACTGTTGGAGTTTGCTTATATATTGATTGCCGACCCGCAAGTGATCCTGCTCGATGAACCGGCAGGCGGTGTCAACCCCACGATGATCAATCAATTGTCGGACCGAATCCGAACGTTGAACAAAAGCGGTGTGACTTTCCTTGTGGTTGAACATAACATGGAATTCGTGATGGGCTTGTGCAATCGCGTCATGGTGATGCACCGCGGCAAAAAAATCGCTGATGGAACGCCCGAACAAGTCCGCAAAAATCCTGCCGTGCTCGAAGCGTATTTGGGAGACTGACATGGTATTGAATTTGAAGAATATCGTTGCCGGTTATGGCGGGAGTGACGTTTTAAAAGATGTCAATCTTGAGATCGAGCGAGGTTCGATCACGTGCATTGTCGGACCGAATGGAGCGGGCAAGTCAACCGTTCTGCGCGTGGTCAGCGGCTTGATCAAACCTCGGCTTGGAGAAATCACGTTCGATGGCAAATCCATTACCGGCTTGGCTCCGCGCCAAATCCTTTCATTGGGAATCGCGCAAGTTCCCCAAAACCACAGTTTGTTCCCGGAAATTTCAGTCCGGGAAAATGTTCGGATGGGCGCGTATATCCTCAACGACGCGGCGCTGGTGGAAAGACGGTTGAGCCATGTGGAGGAACTTTTCCCGGTGGTCAGAGAACGCGCCAAAGAAAAAGCGGCCAGCTTATCAGGCGGGCAGCAGCGTTTGGTTGAGTTCGCACGCTCTTTGATGCTTGAACCGTCTTTGATTCTATTAGATGAGCCTTCGATGGGACTCGATCCCATGACGTTGAAGAGCGTGTTTGATACGATCAAATTCATGAACGCTTCGGGCCGGACGATTTTACTGGTCGAACAAAATGTCCGCGCCGGGCTTGGCATTGCCACTCAGGGAGTTGTCATGGAGAGCGGACAGGTGCGGCTCGAAGGAACGAATAAGGAAATCCTTGAGAACCCGCAGATTGGTCATCTCTATCTTGGCGGGACGCTGGCTCAAGCGTAAATTTTTGTCTGGAATATTTTGCGGAGGTCGTTATGGCAACACCTGAAAGATTGCGAAATGCAACTGTAACACAAGCGGCGCGCAACAAAGATGAAGTCGCGCGGCTGGGCGAATATGGTTGTTATATTGGCGGGGAATGGATCAAAACCGGAGATGCGATTGATGTACGCAGTCCGTTCGATGGTTCGCTGGTCGCGGTTGTGCATCGCGCGGGGCCGAAAGAAATCGAATCAGCCATCGCCAAAGCCACCGCGGCTTTCCAAGTCACGTGCAAAATGCCGGTTTGGAAGCGCGCTGATGCGCTTGAAAAAATCAGCGCGGGGATTGCGGCGCGGCGTGAAGAATTCGCGCAGACAATTGCGCTGGAAGCGGGTAAACCCATTCGAACTGCGCGTATTGAAGTGGATCGTGCCGTCTTCACGTTCAAAGTTGCCGCCGAAGAATCGAAACGAATCTACGGTGAAGTGGTTCCGCTCGATTGGATTCCCGGCACGGAGGGGCGTGAGGCGCAAGTTCGCCGCGTCCCGCTTGGACCTGTAGTCGGAATCAGCCCATTCAATTTTCCTCTCAATCTGGTAACGCACAAAGTCGCGCCCGCGTTGGCGGCTGGTGATCCAATTGTTCTGCGCCCTGCCAGCCAGACGCCAGTCAGCGCGCTCAAATTAGCGGAAGTTATTGCCGCATCCGGCTGGCCCGTTGAAGCGTTCAGCGTGGTACCTAGCACCACGAAGGAAGCCGCGCCGCTGATCGAGGATGATCGCATTCATCTCCTGACGTTTACTGGAAGCCCGGCGGTGGGTTGGTCGCTCAAATCACGCGCGGGACGTAAACGCGTCACGCTCGAATTGGGCGGCAACGCTGGCGTCATCGTCCATAAAGATGCGGATGTGGCTTATGCTTCCGAGCGTGTGGCGTGGGGCGGATTTTCCTATGCCGGTCAATCCTGCATTTCAGTTCAGCGCGTGTATGTTCATGCGGATGTTTATGAATCATTTGTAAAAGATTTTGTTGCGCGCGTGAAAGCGCTCAAGGTCGGCGACCCGCTGGATGAGTCAACCGATGTTGGTCCGGTGATTGACCAAGGTGCGGCGCAACGCGTCGAAGCGTGGGTTGTCGAAGCGCAACAAAATGGCGCCACGCTTTTAACTGGCGGCGCTCGAAAAGATAATCTTTGGCAGCCGACCGTATTGGCGGATATCAAGCCTGAGATGCGCGTGAGTTGCCAGGAGGTTTTTGCGCCGTTGGTTGGACTCTATCGTTATACGGATATTCGTCAGGCTATTGCCGCAGTGGATGATAGCGATTTTGGCTTGCAAGCCGGTTTATTCACCAACGATTTGAACGTCATCAAACAGGCGTTTGATGATATTGCGGTCGGCGGCTTGATGGTGAACGATGTTTCCACCTTCCGCATTGACCACATGCCGTATGGCGGCGTCAAACATTCCGGGTTTGGACGCGAAGGCTTGCGATATGCGATGGAAGAGATGAGCGAATTGAAACTGCTGACCTTCAACTATCGTTCTTGATTCGTTTATATTTTTTGTTGAAAAACTTGAGAATTTAGGAAACATAATGCCCGACGAAAAAGTTCAAGCCGCCATCAATAATTGGGCGCCGCGTTTTACATCACAAGGCGTGGACTACAACGATTTCTTCCGCACCACCGCGCGCGTGGAAAAGTGGGAAGACTGGTGCCGCGCATGGGTTGTCACCGGCGATATCCATCATGAGCTTGCCGTGAAAGCCGAAGCATCGGGAAACAAGATCAGCGCCGGCGAAGCTTATATCGGTGCGGCGTTATGTTATCACTTCGGCAAATTTGTCTTTCAGGATTTCCACGATGAATACATGTCCGCTTCACAAAAATCAGTGGAGGCTTTCGCAAAGGGATTGAAGCTTCTCGACCCCGGTGCGGAACGCATTGAAATTCCATTCGATGGCGCGACGATGGTCGGCACGTTTCGGACTCCGCCCGGAGCGGATCGCCCTCCGCTGATTTTGCTTCTGCCCGGGCTCGATTCCACAAAGGAAGAATTCTTTTATTGGGAAGAAGTTTTTCTCAAGCGCGGATTGGCGACTTTTTCACTCGATGGACCGGGACAAGGTGAGTGCGGTTACAACTCTTATATCCGCGCTGATTATGAAGCCGCGGTTTCAACCGCGCTCGACGTGCTCACAGAGCGAAATGATATTGATCCGAATCGAATCGGTTTGGCAGGCGTCAGCCTCGGCGGATATTATGCGCCGCGCGCCGCGGCTTTTGAACCACGCGTCAAAGCGGCGGTGGGTAATTGCGGTCCCTTCAATTTTGCCGAATGCTGGGACAGCACTCCTTCACTCACGCGTGCGGCATTTCAATACCATTCCGGCGCCAAAGACGCGGCGGAAGCGAAAGTAAAAGCTGGTCAACTTTCGCTGGATGGTGTGGCGCAGAAAATCAAACAGCCATTGCTGGTTATTCATGGCAAACTGGATCGTTTAATTCCCTGGGAGCAGGCGCACAAAATCGTCAATGCGGTTGGAAAGAATGCAGAACTGGCTATGTTCGAGAACGGCAATCACGTTTGCAACAATATTCCATACATGTATCGCCCGTTGACGGCGGATTGGCTCAAGGAAAAACTCGGATGATCGAACAGCCCGATTAGTTGAAAACCATTTGCGCATGCAATAAAAGCCAGCCATGAAATCAAATTCATGGCTGGCTTTTCGTATCACGCTTTTTCAGTTTCAATGTTCGGTTGCCTGCTGAAAACCGTTTGGATTGCCGCGCCAAGCCCCGTCAACACCACGAGCGGCGTGAACGCGAACCAACCGATAAACGGCGTGAACCCTGCAAGTATAAGCAAAACGCCGCCGCGCATCGTCCTATGGAATTCATGGCTCGATTCGCTTATATGATGCCCGAGCAAATTGGCAAACGAGGCTAAGCCAAGAAAAGCCAGCAAAGCCAAAACCAGCGTGATCAACCCGGCAACGATGATTAGGATGCCGCTGATAACTTTAACCCCGCTGACAAGTTGAGCTAACCAAATGCATACTGCGTCCAGCGCGCCGACACATAACAGGTTAATCAGACCAAGCAAAAACGATCTGCCCGGAGATGCCGCCAGCGCAAGGCGGGTCCGCTCGACGGGTTTGGGGAAGAGCAAACCGATGACAATGAAGATCGAGATCAACCCTGCGCCGCCGAAGAGGATGACAAAAAACAAACCGAAGATGTTATACATATTTTCTCCTTTTTGAATTACTTGCCCATGCGGAAATAATCCCACAAGTCCAACGCGGGCTTGGAAGTGCCGTTTGAATTGCCAAGCCCGACCGAGGCAAACATGCCGAGGGTATTGATATCATTCGAGCTGACCCCGTTGGCTTTCATGTAATTAGAATACGAATCGAGATTGAAATCTTCGAGCAGGAGATAAACCCAGAATGCCAAGCGCGAACCGATTTGATTGTGGATTGCGTTCAGATACGCGATCTGATCCTGCGGCGCACCCGTAATGAATCCAACGGGCTTGGATGGGAATCCGCCTTCGGCAACGGCAAGCGGCTTAGAGGTCCGCGAAAGAAGCGGCGTGTAATAATCGGCGGGAATATCCGCACCTGATTTGAATGCCACGAACGGATACGATGAGATCGCCCAAACATCCAGGTTGGGCTCGAAGGCTTCCACTTGAGCCCAATTTGGCTGGAGGCGGGCGCGTCCGTTTGCGATTTGCGGGATTAGATTATTCAGTTCCTCCCATTGAAAGGTGACGAATATTTTTGTATCCGGCGACTCGCTTTTCACCGCTTTATAGATTTCGTTATAAAGACTAATGAAATTTTGCGCGTCATCCGGATGCGTGTCCATGTATGTGTTGATCTCGGACGCGAGACCAAGATAGCGCGGATGGAATATTCGCACGACCCACAATGTAAAATTTTTGTACGCGGCGCGGACGTTTGGATTGGCAAAACTGGCGGACCATCCAAAAGGCAGACCGCTGAACTGACTGCGATTGAGTCCATTCAAACCGTCCACCACGAAAACGGCATCGAGATGATTCTGCCGCGCAAGCGTAACCTGATTGATAATATCCGTGCGTTTTTGCGATGAACCATCCACGCTGTTGACAAAATCGTTCCACGGAACATTCTGTTGAAACAACGCAAAGTCCGCATGAGCGCCGAGGTCTTTGTAAATTTTCATCACGCTGGCAAGCGAGACTTCTGGCGGTGTTGGAAAAAATCCATACGCGGTGCGGCTCGAGTCGAAGACGGAACTGGTCAGCGTGGGAAATGGCGTGGACGGCGCCGCGAGCGTCTGCGCGCCGCAAGCCAGCATGGCCAAAGTCAAAACCAAAATAAGGATCAGCAAGCGCTTCATTTTCGGACCTCGGAATGTTCGCGTAACAAGACGGCGTTTCCGATCAACCCAAATACCACAGTGAAGATTGCGATGACAGATGCTTGAATATTGGAAAACGGAATCTGGAAAGTTGGTAGTTGCGGAATGTTTATTGTGAGCTGGGGAATGGCGAATAGAGAATAAAAGCTGGAAAACAGGGAATGAGGAACAGGAAATGGAAGTTCGGAGATGATAAATTGGAAATTGGGAAGCGCGAATCGGAATTCGAACATCGGAAATCGGGGATAAGGAATGGGGGATAGGAAAGTGGAAAGGGAAGGAATATAGATGGATTTCGCAATTTCAACGGCAAGGAAAAAAATCATGCCGAACGCCGCGCCGAGTTGTGCGGCGAAGGTCCGCGTCCAAAGCGCAGGTTGGGATTGTGGGATGCGCGCCAGAACGAAGGAAGTTAAATCGCGGGGAAGCTGCATCTCATGCAAACCTGCCAGATTGGAATCGAGTTGGATGAGTTCTTCAAGCCGGGTGCGGCATTCTGTGCAACTCGATAAATGCAAATCAAATTGTTCTTGCGTTGTTTTGTCCAGCGCATGATCGAGATATTCGTTGAATTGGAAGTCGGTTATATGATTCATCTCAA
>DATCTP010000321.1:0-9895 GCA_036567885.1 Anaerolineales bacterium
TTGGAACGATCCACCGCACGCAATAATTTTTTCTTGCCGTCTTCATCACAGATTCTTACGTAATGTCCTGTTGCCATAAAGTCCGCGCCAAGAGCCAACGCATGATTTAATAGGAATTCCCAGCGAATGGAACGATTGCAAATCAAGCACGGATTCGGCGTCTCGCCGCGCGCGTAGCCTTCAAGGAAATAATTTACAACGGTGTTACGGAAGACTTCTTTCGCATCGATAACGTAAAACGGAATCTCAAGTTTTGCCGCGACGCGGCGCGCCAACGCCATGGCATCAGGCGTGCAACAGCGGTTCGATTCTTCTTTGCCCGGCTCGGACCACAGCCTCAACATCATGCCGATAACTTCGTAGCCTTGTTGTTTAAGAAGAGCCGCAGCCACCGACGAATCGACGCCGCCGCTCATGGCAACGACAACCTTGGTCATTTCGATAATTCTCGTGCTTTCTCAATCATTGATGGAAGAACTTGAACAAACGAATCAATTTGTTCAACCGTTGTGCCGACGCCTAGAGTTACTCGCAAAGAACCAAGCCCCCATTCGCGTGACAAGCCGATGACATCCATGACTTCGCTCGGTTCGGGATTGCCCGTCTTGCAGGCTGACCCCGACGAACAGGCAAAACCTGCCGTATCAAGCAATGTCAACAGCAAATTGCCGTCTACATTTTTGAACGCAAATGAAGCATGATTCGGCAAGCGCGTTTCCATGTGACCCGTGAGTCGAGAATTAGGAATCATTTCAAGAACATTTCCGATGATTCGATCGCGCAATGGTTGGACATGAGCAATCCGCTTTTCACGCTCTTTACTCGTGAGTCGCAATGCTTCGGCAAAGCCAACGATATAAGGAACGTTCTGCGTCCCGGCGCGTCGACTATTTTCCTGCCCACCGCCGGTTTGCGAAGGAATCAATGGCGTGCCTTTGCGGACATACAACGCGCCGACGCCTTTCGGTCCATAAAATTTGTGTCCGCCCAATGAAAGCAAATCCACGCCAAGCAACTGAACGTCCACCGGCAAATATGCGGCGGCTTGCACGGCATCGGTATGAAACAACACACCATGCCGATGACAAACTTCGGCAATCTCACCGATCGGATTGATTGTGCCGATTTCATTGTTCGCATACATCACTGAAACCAGCGCGGTCTTATCATCTATGGCGCGCTCAACAACTTGCGGCTGAACCATACCGTGTTCATCCACCTCGAGCCACTTGACTTCAAAGCCGAAATATTTTTCAAGTTGCTCGGCGGTTTTGCTGACGGCATGATGTTCCGCCTTCGATGCGAGAATCTGGTTTGCACCGGTTTTCTCGCGCATCGCCCACACCGCGCCGCGCAATGCCAGATTATCCGATTCAGTGCCGCAGGAAGTGAAAACGATTTCATCGGCGCGGCAATTGAGCGCGGAAGCAACCGTCTCACGCGCAGACTCGATAGCGGCTTCCGCCTGCTGTCCATAACGGTGCACCGATGAAGGGTTCCCGAACGAGGCGGAGAAGTATGGCATCATCGCATCGAGAACACGGGAATCTACCGGTGTCGTCGCGGCATAATCGAGATAAATCTGTTCCATAGCAGAAAGATTATAACCCATTGAAGTTGTGTGCTGAATATGCTATAGTTGGCGAAATCTTTACCGCCGGAGAAGGAAAATTAATGTCAAGCATAAAAACATTTCAATGCCCGAACTGCGGATCGCCGATTACAACCACTGGCGCCGAAAAGGAAGTGACGTGCGCATACTGCGGAAGTGCGGTGATCGTTCCAAAAGAACTGCGCGATGCGCCTCAACCCCAGCCTCATCCGATGCAATATAATTTTGGGCCAACAAGCCAGCCGAATCCGGTCCCCCAAAATATGGTCACCGCCGACAAAGTGGCAAAGGCTGCAATCGGTTTTACTGCGGCAAGTTTCATCCTCCCCGTTATTCTGACGTGCGTGATTCTCGCAGCCGTTGGCGGAATCCTGTTTTATGTTTTTTCGAATGTGAATTCAGCAGTAAATCAATCCAATCAAACCTTTAGTACGGCAATGGCTCCTTCGAGTCAAATTTCCACTTTAGCTCCTACTGCTACCAGCGTTCCCACCCCATCGATTCCAACTCCGGTTCCATATACAAAGGTGTTATTCAAAGATGATTTCACCAACCCATCCAGCGGCTGGAGTCGGGCAAAAAATCAGGATTACACGTTGGAATATAAGAATGGCAAGTATCACGTTTTGATCAACCCTTCAAGCAATGGCGGCCAAGCGGTATGGATTGATGGTTCATATACCAACATCACTGTAGAAGCAGACGTACAAGAAACTTCAGGAGGCAACGATGGCACGATCGGAATTGCTTGCCGCGCAGACAAGAATGGCAACATGTATACTTTTGAATTTTCTCAAAGCGGAAGCTACAGTATTAATAAATTAGATTCGAGCGGAAGTTCCACTTCGCTGACTGAAGGTACATTAAATCCCAATACCGTTAATCAAAATGACGTAAATCACATCGAAGGCGTCTGTGACAGCGATACGCTGACATTGATTTTGAACAATCAGGTTTTGGCACAGGCGCAAGACTCAGATTACGCAAAGGGCGGCGTGGGAATGATCGTCAACCCCGGTTCAGGCGGAGGAAACAGCATGGATGTGTTATTCAGCAACTTTGTTGTCAAAGGACCATAACCGCAGATCAAAATTAATCCAAGACTTGCCAAGATGGCAAGTCTTTTTCTTTAACCTCCCTGCGGTTATAATCACCTTATCAATCTTTACGGAGCATTTCATGGCAACTACAATCAAATTTGGTACGGACGGCTGGCGCGGCGTGATCGCGGAAGATTACACCTTCGACAACGTCCGCCGTGCGGCGCAGGGATTCGCTTCCTATCTAATTGAGAAAGGCAAACAGGGACAATGGGTAATTGTCGGTCACGATAAACGCTTCGACAGCGAATTCTTCGCGGCGGCGGCGGCTGAAGTCCTGGCTGGCAACGGTTTAAAGGTTTGGCTCACTGATGGAGCCACCCCTACGCCCGTTATCGCATATGCCGTCGTTGATAAGAAAGCTTGCGGTGCGATCAATATCACCGCCTCACACAATCCTCCAACCGATAACGGATTCAAAGTCCGCGATGAGCATGGCGGCGCGATTGACCCGGATGGTTTGAAGAAGATCGAAGCGTTGATTCCAGATGACATTCAAAGCGTAAAACGCAAAGCGCAAAGCGAAGCGGGCGATTCCATCGTCAAGTTCGATGCGGCGAAAGCCTATATCGAACATATCAAAAAACTGGTTGATTTCCAAAAACTGAAAGATGCGGGTTTCACCGTGATGGTCGATTCCATGTGGGGCAACGGCGGCGGCTGGTTTGCCGGTTTGCTGGCTGGTGGCAAAACCAAAGTAATTGAAATCCATAACGAACGCAATCCCATCTTTCCAGAGATGAAGCGTCCCGAACCGATTCCGCCGAACATCAATGTTGGCTTAAAAGCTACCGTGACAAATAAAGCCGATGTCCTTCTCATTACCGACGGCGATGCGGATCGTCTCGGCGTAGGCGACGAAAAAGGCGAATTCGTCAACCAGTTGCGAGTGTATGCTTTATTGGCTTATTATTTGCTGGAAGTTCGCGGCGAGCGCGGCGCAATCGTCAAGACGCTTTCTACCACAACGATGCTTAATAAGCTCGGAAAGTTATACAACGTACCAGTTTATGAGACCGGTGTGGGATTTAAATATGTTGCGCCGAAGATGATGGAAACAAACGCCATGATCGGCGGTGAGGAAAGCGGCGGTTATGCCTTCCGCGGCAACGTTCCCGAACGCGACGGAATCCTGGCTGGTTTATATATGCTCGACTTTATGGCGCGCACCAGCAAGAAGCCAACCGAATTATTAAAAATGCTGTTTGATAAAGTCGGTGCGCATTACTATGACCGTATTGATACGCCGTTCAGCGGCGATAGAAAGACGCGCGAAGAAACTATTCTGAAAGCCAATCCGAAAACAATCGGCGGTTTGAAAGTCACCGAGTTGGTTACCGTGGACGGATTCCAGTTTAAGTTGGAAGATGGCGGCTGGATGCTCATTCGTTTCAGCGGCACCGAACCCATCATGCGCGTGTATTGCGAAACGACTCATCAAGATAAAGTGCAAGCCATTTTGCAAGACGGCTTGAAAGTTGCCGGTCTAAAATAAATCTATGAACCTAACGGATACGCATTGTCACTTGGATTTGGAACAATTCGATGCTGACCGCGATGCAGTGATTCAACGCGCGGTCAACGCAGGCGTGAAACGAATCCTCATTCCGTCTCTCACCGGGACATCAAGCCGCGCCACCGTTAAATTAGCTGAATCGAATCCTATGCTGTACGCGGCAGTCGGTGTCCATCCTAACGAAGCAGAGACTTGGGATGGACAAACGATTTCCTCGCTGAAAGAACTGGCGGCACAGAGTCTTAAAGTAAGTGCTGTCGGCGAGATCGGTTTGGATTATTACTGGAACAAAAGCCCGCGCGAGGAACAGATTTCAATTTTAAAAGAACAATTGAATCTCGCGGCAGAATTGGAATTACCAGTCATCATACACAGCCGCGAAAAAGAAGATGCTGAAAATGGCGCGTGCGCCGAGGACTTGATAAAGATTCTCGATGAATGGGTATCCGCTCTAAAGTCTGGAAATGAAGCGGTGGCAAATCGTCGCGGAGTCCTGCATTCGTTTTCGGGATCCATTGAGACAGCCAAACACGCCATCAAATTAGGATTCTTCATCGGCGTTACTGGTCCCATCACGTACAAAAACGCTGAGAAGAAACGTCAGGTGATTGGCAATTTGCCGCTGGAGCGTTTGCTCATCGAAACCGACGCTCCCTATCTTACACCGGAACCACACCGAGGCACTCGCTCCGCTCGGAACGAACCTGCCTTTGTTAGCCATATTGCTGATAAAATTGCAGAAATAAAATCCCGCACCCCGCAGGAGGTTGCCGCCGCAACGACAGAAAACGCGGCGCAGCTTTTCTCCTGGGGAGAGTCTGTTTGAATAACGTCACTTTCATTTCACCGGTACAAGCTCAACTTCAACTCGTCGAAGCGCGACTACAAGCCCAAGCGGATGACCGCCATCCGGATTTGCGCGCCGCGCTCGGACAAATCCTTGCCGCAGGCGGCAAACGAATCCGCCCCACGATTACGCTTCTCGTTGGAAACATGCTGGGCGCACAGGAGAGCCGACTCGTCACGCTCGGCGCGGCCATGGAATTGCTTCACACCGCCACGCTCGTCCACGATGATTTGATTGACGGCTCGCTGTTGCGCCGCGGTATGCCAACGCTGAATGCGCGTTGGTCGCCTGCGGCAACCGTCCTCACCGGCGACTTTCTTTTTGCGCGCGCCGCACAACTCGCCGCGGACACCGATCATTTGCCGTTGATGAAATTGTTTGCCGAAACACTGGCGATCATCGTCAACGGAGAATTGACGCAAATGTTCTCGGCGCGCGGAATTATTGACCGCGAGAATTATTCCCAACGCATTTACGCCAAGACCGCTTCTCTTTTTGAAATGACGGCGCGCGCAGCGGCAATGATCAGCCCGGTCAACGAATCGGTGGTTGAAACCATGCGCAAGTTCGGTTACGAAACCGGAATGGCATTTCAGATCGCGGATGACATTTTGGATTTCACTGGCGACCAATCCACCGTCGGAAAGCCGGTCGGCTCGGACCTGCTCAACGGTTTGGTCACGTTACCCGCCATTTATTTCGCTGAGGCTTTTCCCGAAGATGAAGATGTCAAGTCGCTGGCAGAAGGCGGCTGGGGAAATCAGGAACGGATGCAGCGATTGGTTGAGTCCATCCGCAAAACGGACGCTGTGAAAAAAGCCATGGATGAAGCCAAGCAGCACGTCGCGCACGCGTTGCACTTACTGGAAGATTTCACTCCCGGCCCGGAACGTGATGGATTGGAAAATCTAGTCAAGTATATTGTTGACCGGAACGTCTAATCCATATTCATCTTTTGTTATTCCATCTTTAAACTCAAATGGTTAATCCTCGTCGTCCCTTTCGCATCAATGTCGGCTTCATTATCCATGAAGAAGTCGGCGCGCAATATGAGTTCCCGTTTGAATTCGAAACGGTTCGCCTCGCCGATGACCTTGAACTAAAAAACTTCAACGGCTTGGTTGAAGTCGGGCGCACGCCGCAGGGATTGCTTGTCCGGGGAAAGTTTTCGGGCGAAATCACGTTGGAATGCGTCCGATGCTTGATTGAATTTAGCCACCCGCTGGTTTGGAATTTAACGGAACTGTATGCATTCAACGAAAAGTCAGTAAGCGATTCGGGGTTGATCATTCCCGATGATGCCCAGATCGATCTGGAATCGCTCATCCGCGAATATGCCCTGCTCGAAATCCCGATCAATCCAATTTGTAAACCCGATTGCAAAGGTCTATGTCCCGTTTGCGGACAAGACTTGAACCTCGCCGATTGCGGTCACCGCACTGAAACTGACGATTCGCCATTCGCCGCGCTAAAAGACTTGTTGTAGTAAAATATCCTCCATGATCTCATACTCTTCCCCAATGGGGACAACACTTGCACCTGGCGCAAGTACAGGTGTGACCATGTCCATGCACAGCATGATGCGAATGGAGATGAATCGCCGCGGCTGGGATGAGCGTTAGTTTCGCCTTATTGAAACAAGAGGCTGTCCCGGTTTTGCGGACAGCCTTTTTGTTTGTAAATTCAAAAGCACTAAACACAAAGGTAACAAAGCACACAAAGGTTTTTTAGTTTTCCCCGTTGTGTTCCTTCATGCCCTTCGTGGTGAAAAGAAAAGAGAGATACGAATGCCTGAAAATATTTTAATCGCAATTGCCTGGCCCTACGCCAATGCAGAAATCCATGTTGGAAACATCACCGGCTCCCATTTGCCCGGCGATATTGTGGCGCGGTATCACAGACTCAAAGGGAACAACGTATTGATGGTTTCGGGAACCGACTCGCACGGCACGCCGGTTGTCATCGCAGCAGATAAGGAAGGCAAACCCGTCGAGGAAGTCTACAAAAAATATCACAACTCCTTCCTCGAAGTATTCAAAGGTTACGGCATCACGTACGATATGTTCACAACCACGCACAGCGAGAATCATTTCAAGGTCTCGCAGACGATGTTCCTGGCTTTGCAGAAGAACGGATTTTTGTTCAAACAGTTCAGCAAACAATGGTACTCCCCCAGCGCGGATAAGTTCCTGCCCGACCGTTACGTGGAAGGGACATGTTACATCTGCGGCTTCGAAGGCGCGCGCTCCGATCAATGCGACAACTGCGGCAATGTGCTCGAACCCGAAAAGCTGATCCACCCGCGCGCCAAGACCGGCGATGGCGCGCTTGAATTGCGCGATACAGAACATTTCTATCTCGACCTTTCAAAGCTCGAACCCGATGTGAAGAAGTTTCTACAGGAACGCTCCCCGCACATGCGCGATACGGTCATCGGCGAATCGCTGCGCAAGATCGAAAGCGAAGGACTCAAGCCGCGCTCCATCACGCGCGATCTCGACTGGGGCATCCCGGTTCCCGTCGAAGGCTGGACGGAAGCAGGCAAACGCATTTACGTTTGGTTCGAGGCGGTGATCGGCTATCTCTCCGCCCCCATTGAGTGGAGTCAGTTATCGGCGCAGAAAGCTGGCGCTGAGCAAGGTCGAAGCGATGCGTGGCGCGATTGGTGGACGAATCCAAAAGCCAAACAATTCCACTTCATCGGCAAAGACAACATCTTCTTCCACACATCGCAATGGCCCGCCGAACTCATGGGCGCAGGCAGCGCGTTCATGGAAATCTTCGCCCCACCCCAGCCCTCCCCAGACAGAAAAGCACCATCTGGAGAGGGGGTCAAATTGACGCTGCCATACGATGTTCCTGCGAATCAATTCATGAATCTCGAAGGACAAAAAATCAGCGGCTCGCGCAACTGGGCCGTGTGGGGACTCGATGCGCTGATCCGTTATGATCCCGATGCCCTGCGCTATTATCTGACGGTCAACATGCCGGAGATGAAGGATAGCGATTGGGATTGGAAGGAGTTTGTGGCGCGCAACAACAACGAATTGGTGGCAACATGGGGCAACCTTGCCAACCGCGTGCTGTCGTTCTGTTATAAAAATTGGAATGGATATGTGCCCAACGTGGATGTGTCCACGCTTCGTCCCGCGGACCTTCAACTGCTCGCCGTTATCGAAAACGGATTCAACACTGTGGGCGCGGAACTCGAAGCCGTGCATCTGCGTTCGGCAATAGGCGAAGCAATGAAACTCGCCACCGCCGTGAATGTCTATCTGGATGTCAACGCGCCGTGGACGGCATTCAAGAAGGATAAAGACAGCGCATCGAAGACGATTTATACCGCACTCAAAGCCATCGACTCGTTGAAGGTTTTGTTCGCGCCATTCCTGCCATTCACGAGCCAGCGACTGCATGAGTTCTTCGGTTATGAGACTAAATTGTTTGGTGAGCAATATACCGAGACGGTCAAAGACTCGCTCGGCGAGCATACGGTGTTGAGATATCGCGCGCCTGTCCTGAGCGAAGTCGAAGGACAGTGGAAGCCCAGCGAGCTGAAGCCGGACGCGAGGTTGAATCAACCGGGTCCGCTGTTCAAGAAATTGGAAGAAAGTGTGATTGAGGAAGAAAGAGGGAGATTAGGTAAATAACCAGTGCTATAATTAAGCAAAAGGAATAGCGCCTAATGGAACATCGTTTCGAGTGGAATGATGAAAAAGCCAAAATAAATCTCAAAAAGCACGATGTTGACTTTCAAGAAGCCAGCACAATTTTTGATGACCCGCTGTTTATTACATTTCTGGACAGAGAGCATTCGATTGGCGAAGAACGTTACATCACCATTGGGCTTTCCAGCAAACAAAGATTATTAATGGTGGCGCACACTGAACGCGGAAACAAAATCCGCATCATTAGCGCAAGAAAGGCAACTAAAAATGAAGAAAACTTCTATGTCGAAACAAGATGATTACGAATTAAAGGACGAGTATGACCTGTCTAAAATGACGATCCTTCCCAAAGGACGTTTTTCGCCCGAACGTAGAATTGGGCAGAATATTGTTGTACTTGAACCTGATATTGCAAAGGCTTTCCCCACCGATGAAGAAGTCAATGAAGCCTTGAGACTTTTGTTGAAAGCATCCAAGATTTCACACGCATAATTTATTTTGCAATGGAAACCCAGCGACTTGAAACCGGGTGCGAAGTTCAATCAGCCAAGCCCGCTATTTACGAAGTGCCGCGTAGCGGCAAGAAATTGGATGATAGTGCGATTGAGGAAGAAAGAGCGAAGTTAGGAAAATAACGCTTCGTGCTATAATTTTGAAAGAGGTGCGCCATGGCTGTAACAACTTACGAAGGTGTTGTTGAAAAAGGCAAAATCCGTTTGAAGAAAGGGATCAAATTGCCTGAGAACGCGAGGGTATATGTGATTGTCCCTGATTTGAAAACGGACAAGAAAAAAGTGATCCAAATTCTATCGCCGCGTTTGGTTCATCGCGAGGACTCGGCTCGATTTAAGATGACCGTTACTGAGGAAAAACCAAATGCCAGAATACGACCTTGAAAATTTTGATCCGCCTGCGCCAGTTGCTTATGCGACTCTTCGAAATCCAGCAACTGGCGTTTTGCTATCTGACGTGCCAATGTAATTGACACAGGAGCCGATGCAACGTTACTGCCGCCCAACGCTGTGGAACAACTTGGCATAAGAACTGAGGAGGATTCTGATTTTGAAGTTCAAGTCTTCGACGGTGAAATTAAACGGTTAAAACTGGCAAAACTGGAGTTGTACATTCTCGGCAAGAAATTTACGGGGGAAT
>DATCTP010000322.1:0-3535 GCA_036567885.1 Anaerolineales bacterium
CAAAGGTTGGATATTGGTATCAGGAACAAAATTCTTTACCGCATTCAAGTGCATTTGGAAGCCAACGCCATGAATTGGTGTCCCTGAATCCCTCATGTCGCGAATTAAATTGAAATCAAAATCATCACGACCTTTGTCGTAAATGTAATAACCGGGAAATTCAATCCCAAAGTCGTTGAGAAGCAACACTGCATTTGGGTCCGCCCGATTAGCCCATTGAAAACATTTCTTTACCCAATCAAGGTTTTTATCTAAATGGTCATACCAAAAGGCATTCCCATTTTCCCAAGGAGTTCCAAGAATTTCATTTACAACACTATATTCTTGAAATTTTCCTTTATAACGTCCAACAACAGTAGAAATATGATTTTCTAAGATACCTAATAATTCGTTTTGAGTGAAATTACCTTTAGCCAACCATTCAGGCGAATTAGCTTTACTTCCCCAAACTAAATGAAAGATGGATGAATGCAATTTATTTCCTTGAGTGAATTGGGAAAACAAATCTAATTGAGAAAAGTCAAATTCTGTTTTAGATGGGCGCAGTGGTTGGTTACCACTATTTGTCCATAATCCGCTCCAACCTTCTTGAAAGAGGTTGAAGTTTTCAAGAAAAAAGGGCTTCATTTTGCTATGTTCAGGTTGCCAATCTTGAAAATAACCTATAGCAGTAGCACCACCTAGTTCAATTCCTAAAGCGTCAGCATATTCGCGAAGCGTTTCAGGCGGTTTTGGAGTTACAGTTGCGGTTGGTAATGGTGTATTCGTTGATGTTGGAGATGGCAATGTTGTAGCTGTTTGTGTAGGTATTTCTGTTGCCTTGACGCCACATGCTGAAAGCGCCAATCCTGCGGATGTAATGCCAGCAAGCTTAATAAACTCACGACGAGAAAATTGTCTTCTCATAATCATCCCTTTGCCAAACACTTAATTGAATGATGATATAAACTCGCCAAGTATTATACACTTCTCATTAAGTGTTTTACTTCCTCCCAAAATCTGCCGGGTTCTCGCCCCAAGCTTGCGTATCCCATTTCAAAACAGAATCATCATCCAATTCATTTTCAGCCAACCAGTTTTCGGCGCTGTGGATCAACATGAATAGCGGTCTGTTCGAATTCATGCGTTTCAATTGTGTTTTGCATTCGCCGGTCATCACCCACACAATGGCATTCTCCGAATCCGAATAGATCGGGATTTGCTTTTCCTGTTTATCCAGCCACGTCAGCGCGTGGACAATGGCAAGGAATTCACCGACGTTATTCGTCCCATCCGCGAACGGACCGGCGTGAAAGATTTGCTTTTTGGATTCCAAATCCACGCCGCGATATTCGACCTTGCCCGGCGAACCGCTGCAAGCCGCGTCTACACACAGGCTGGGAATGATCGGCGGATGCGGAGCGAAGAGCCAGCGTTGCGCTGAAGCCGGTTTACCTTTGTAATCTTGATACGAGGCGGCAAAAGCGCGTTCCGCTTCGAGACGCGAATCAAAGGCTTTATATTGCGCGTCGACGAATCCCTTCACCTGCGCCTCGCATTCCGTCCACGAAGTGAAGATGCCGCGCTGGCGTCCTTTCCAAACCACGTAAAATTTTTGCTTTGGCATAAGACAGATGTCATTGCGAGCGGTGGTCGAGTAGTGCTGAGCTTGTCGAAGCACGTATCGAGACCAAGCGAAGCAATCTCCCACAAAAACAAGATTGCTTCGTCACTGCGTTCCTCGCAATGACATTATTTTACATTCACCGTCACCGAACCCAGCGACAAAATCGAACCATCGGCGGGACTCGCATCCTCGATTTGAATCCGCAGCATGCCGCTGACATTTTTTCCGCTCAAATCAAGCGGAAGCGAAAACGTTCCGGGACCACCGGGCTGGTCGGCGTGAACGAGAAACGATCCTTTCGTGATCTCATTATTATTCGCATCAAACACCACATAGGACAAATTATTTTCGAACGGCGCAATCGTTACGTGACCCGTGATGGTCAACGGCAACGAAACCATTGAACCATTCGTCGGCGAATCAATCGTGATGACGCGTTCGCCGCCATCGGGAGTTTTTGTGATGAAACTCGTGAACATCAACTTCCCCGCGACGAATTGATACGTGCGTTGAGTCTGTTGCGCCGCGCAACAACCCGGATCGTTGGCACCATGAACAGTGGCATCCAAAAAGATTTGTCCATCTCTGATGCGGAGGCTGTTGATCTGCGGACGGTCATCAATCATCTCCGACGCAGCTTGCACAGGCTGACCATTTTGATTCAGCATCGCGACCAGCGAAACAAACACTCCACTGCCGCCATAATTTTCCGCCAGCAGAACCGCCGCGTCGCCCGCGCCATCGCCGTTCAAATCACCGAACGCCATTTGCGAAGCAAGATTGATGGACATGAAGTTCGGCGAGGAAACATCCGTGGTGCTTTGATAGGCGCCATTCGTCAATTGCATCACCGGATGCGAGTCTCGGAATACCAATTGGTATTTGGCATTCTTCACTTGATCCGGTGTCAATGCGGAGGCAACCGTTGTCGGTGGAACCGTGGGCGCAATTTGCGTCACCGGAATTTGTACAATTTCGGGCGGCGAAAACAATCCGCACGCCAGCGCCGCAAATCCCAGAATCAAAAACGCCAGCCAGACTTTTTCTATTTTCCAACCGCCACCCAAGTTGTGCCTCCATCGGTGGTTTTATAGAGTACGCGCGTGCCGGTAACATCGTTGGTCAACACAAAACCGGTGGTGGTACTGACAAAATCCATACCGGCAAAATTATCGCCGAACGAAATGCCGGGCGAAACCGTCGTCCAGGTTTTTGCGCCATCATGCGTCACATAAAAATTCGTGCCGTTCCAGACAAAGCCGTCTGTGGCGGAAACAAAGTTCATCGAGCCGCCATTCGGGATCAGCGTGGGGGTGAGCGCCCAATTCAATCCGCCGTCATGCGAATAATAAATCGCCATCATCATGCCGTATTGATTGGTGACGTGGAGCGGCATAAACGCGTCCTGCGCGCTGACGAATTGCGGACCGACGGTTTCGAGTTGACCTTGTTCGTATCCCGCGGGAATTTGAACGGGCTGCAGTTTCCAGGTCTGACCGCCATCCTGAGTTTGATACAAATAAACCACGCCGGGCGCGTAGGTGATGCCGCCGATCCAGGCGTTGCTCATGTCGGTGGGCGTGATGCCGTCTTTGAGTCCGCCCAACGGTAAAGTGGACGCGGCGCCCGCTTGTGTTGGATCGTTGATGTAGGTTTGCTTCCAGGTTTGTCCGCCGTCGGTGGTTTGGAAGATCGCCACCGCGTTCGATCCCACCGCCACGCCGAGACTCGACATCATCCAGCCGTTGGATGCGTTCACAAAAACCATGTTCCCCATTGCGAAATTAACCGCGCTCGATTGCCATGTTGCGCCGCCGTCTTGAGTTCGATACAGCGTGCCATTGGACGGATTCGATGAATCGCTCACCACCACCCAGCCATGATTCGAATCCAAAAAATAAAACGTGGTGCCGAAGCCCAGTTTCGCCA
>DATCTP010000323.1:0-3080 GCA_036567885.1 Anaerolineales bacterium
CATCACCTCTCGCATCAAGCTTTTCTTATCAACATCTACCACCTATTGTGCCTGTGGCACAACGGTAAACAAATACACCTTTCTTTGATTTGCATTTAAAATGCGAGAGCCGCGGACGCCGACCGCGGACTCTCTTTGAAAGGAGGAGAAGAGAAATCACCTTACGAACGTTATCCTACCATCTCTACCAAAATTCTACTTGACGTAAAACCTACGTTTTCCATACGATCATTCAACATCTTGCAGAAGTGTAATCATTTTGAAGTTTATTTAAGGAGTTACATGGTCAAAGAACAAACCACATTGCAAAATCTAGCAGTAGAAACGGAAAGCCTGGGGCGCATTTACAAAATCCACGCCAATACAAAAGAAAAGAATGTGCGCAAGGAGTTGATCGCTTTGCAGAATGTGAGCCTGCAGGTGAAGCAAGGCGAACTATTCGGATTGCTCGGTCCGAATGGAGCCGGAAAAACCACGCTGATAAAGATTCTCACCACGCTTCTCGCACCGAACTCGGGCTGGGCGCGCGTATCCGGCTTTGACGTGGCGAAAGAGCCGGGCAAAGTCCGCCCGCAGATCAACATGGTCTCCGGCGGAGAATCTTCCGGTTATGGTTTATTGACTGTCCGCGAAAACTTGTGGATGTTCTCGCAGTTTTACGGCTTGCCATCCAAACAATCCTATGAACGGATTGATGCGCTGTTAAAAATGGTTGGTTTGGAAGATCGCATGCACACCAAATCTTCTGATCTCTCGACCGGCTTGCGCCAGAAGATGAATATCGTGCGCGGCTTCCTGACCGATCCGCAGGTTCTTTTCCTCGACGAGCCCACGTTGGGTCTGGATGTCGGCGCTTCGCGCGATGTCCGCAATTTGATCCGCAACTGGTTGGATCAAGACAAGACGCGCACGCTTTTGTTGACCACACACTACATGGTCGAAGCCGACGAATTATGCGACCGCGTGGCGATCATCAATCATGGACGCGTGCTGGCGTTCGATACGCCTTCGGCGTTGAAGCAAGGTCTACAGCGCGAGGCGTTGTTCGAGATCACGGTTTCTTCGATGAACGGCTTGAACGTTTCCACATTGGAACGTTTGCCCGGCATCCGCACGATGACATCTCAGGAAGTCAATGGCTCGACAACGCTAAATTTCTCACTTCAGGAAGAAGCGGCATTGGCAGGAATTATCAATTGCCTGACGGAATCCAACGTCAAGATCATGCGATTGGACAAACACGAACCGACTCTCGAAGACGTCTTTGTGAATCTCGTGGGTCATAGTATGGATGAAATCGAAACGGAAGAATCGAATGACGGACAAGGCTAACCCACTGGCAGTGATGCCTTTTGAAAAAGCAAGCGGCTGGAAATTGTTCTGGAAGACCGTGATCGCGCGCGCCTATCCGCGCATTGTCGGACAACAGCGCGAGAAATCGTGGATCTTCTTTGATATCTTTCTTCCGATGCTGGCGGTTTCGGCATATGTGTTCGTTTATCGCGCCATTCATGCGCCAGAAGAATATATCGGCTTCGTGGTGGTCGGCGGCGCGATGACTGCTTTCTGGATGAACATCATGTGGAGCATGTCCATGCAGTTGTATTGGGAAAAGGAACAAGGCAACCTGGCGCTGTACATCATGGCGCCCAATTCGATGATGGCGATTCTGCTCGGCATGGCGCTTGGTGGAATGTTGGCAACCTTTCTGCGTGCCATTGCCATCATTCTTCTCGGCAGTCTGCTATTCCACGTTCAATACGCAATTGGAAATTTCTTTCAACTCATCGGTGTGTTTTTCGCGGCGATGACCGCTTTATATGGATTGGGAATGTGTACTGCTTCGCTCTTTTTGTTGTTGAGCCGCGAAGCGGATCATCTCGTTCAACTGGCACAGGAACCAGTTTATCTGGTTTCGGGATTCTATTTCCCGATCCGGTCTTTCAATTTTTGGATTGCGGCAGCCGCTTCGATCATTCCGTTAACTTTGGGCTTGGACGCGATGCGGCAGTTGGTCTTTTCATCCGGCGCCTCGCTTGGCTTTTTGAATGTCAATGTGGAGTTGAGCGTTCTGGTGATTCTTTGCGTAGTCTTTCTGGTCGGAGCGCGGGCGTTGCTCGACTATATGGAACGGCTCGCCATTCGTGAAGGCCGCCTGACCGAAAGCCGGAGATAACATGCAAAATACATCGGCATCGAATCAATCGGAGATTTGGCGTTCGTTCTGGGTGGCGACCTGGCTCGGCTGGCAGATCGAATCAAATTGGACGCGTCCGTTTTTGTTCGCCATTTATTCGATCATCAAACCGCTGGCGGGCGCCGCGATTTTGGTGGTCATGTATAGCGTCATCACGCAGGGTAATTTCAACACGCCGATTTTTCCATATCTTTATTACGGCAATGCCTTCTATCAATATGTTGCCGCAATCATGACCGGCATCTCATGGTCAGTGATTGACGACCGCGAGCATTACAAGACACTCAAATATATGTATATCGCGCCGATCAATATCCCGGCCTATTGGATCGGACGCGGCGTGGCGCGCTTCCTAACCGGCTCCGTATCAGTATTCATCACGATTGCCTTCGGTGTATTATTTCTGCATGTGCCGCTGAACATCGCGACTGTGAACTGGCCGTTATTTGTGGTCGCACTCGTCATTGGCATCTCTATGCTTGCGATGATGGGATTAATTCTTGCCAGCATTACATTGCTGATCGCGCATCATTTCTTTTTAATTGGCGAAGCAGTTGCGGGCGCGTTGTTCCTTTTGAGCGGCGCGATCTTTCCGTTGGATGTGCTTCCAGCGTGGCTGAGACCGGTCGGCTTCGTTGTCCCGATCACTTACTGGCTGGAACTGATGCGCCGTTCTCTGATCGGGAATGTGGCGCAAGCGTTTCCAACTTTATCGCACTTCAGCAATCTGCAATTGCTTGGCATTTTGGTTGGCTTGACAATCGTCTTCGCCATCGCCTCCACGTTCGTTTTTCGGTTCTGTGATTATCATGCCCGTGAGCAAAGCCTGATTGATCGCGTAACGAACTATTAAATGAACAAACAAACCATTCTCATTGGCAAC
>DATCTP010000324.1:0-9532 GCA_036567885.1 Anaerolineales bacterium
CCTTACAAGCTATGGTTTTGATTCAGGTAGCGGGGGCAGGACTCGAACCTGCGACCTCCGGGTTATGAGCAGCAACCCTGATACCGCAACCTTTGACCATAAAGCCCGTATTTTTAGGCTAGCCTTAGGTCGAAGGTTCAAGCTAGCCCGATGATCTGTGATTGGTAAAGCACAGAACGTTCAATGTTTATTTCAGACAACAATACTTACAATCTGTTATGAAATATTTTGCTGCGCAATCGAATAAACATCATTAACAATCAAGACAGATTTTTGAAATCATCGCGGACACTGTTGGATATCAGCAGTTGCTCGAAAATTCCCTGGCAGATGTATGAGGATCCCCACAATGGGGATGGCATATTCGGAAAGTCGAAGTGTCTTTTGCCCGACAACGCGGAATGTCAATGAACACTCCAAGTTTCATTCCTCTTTATCGAGGCACATGGATTCAATCAAGCGAGAGTTCGAATCTCTTCAGGGGTACCTCGACGTACACACAGCATAGCCGTCGAAACAACAATAAAATTCTCTAGAAAACGCTGGTTTTACAGTTTTCATCCGGCTACAAGGCGCTAACTCCTCGTTTTAGGAGGAGGTGATTTCCATGGACAACAGTTCACAACTACACAATACTGCGGGCATCCCTCCTCGAGTAATTAGGAAGCCGCAATATGTACAAGTGCCATCCTTGCGGATGGCACTTGTGTTTATCCTCTTTGTAAAGTTCTTCCGTACGAATAATAATTCCACTTGACGATCAAATACACTATCAACTTGAGATTACGATCAAACTATGTACAAAATACATCACCTAGATACAACGTTGTTCATCGTAATTAAATCTACCGAAGCTGCCAATGAGCATTGCTCAATCATCCGGTGCGCTATGAATATCATAGAATCAAGTTTAATACCGCATCGACACGTTATTTCCAAACTTGTATAGCAACTAAATCATCTCTAGATCGACAACCATATCATTTGGCTAATTTTTATAAATCTCATTTGCGGCATGGATACCTGCGATGGCCGCTGCTTCAACACCACCGCCCATTACACCCGAACCCGTGATGTAAAGATTCTTAACGGGGGTTTTGATGGTCAGGCGTTTTTGTCCTGTGGCGGGACCGTAGATGGAACCGTTCGTTGTCCACGCGTAACGGGCGAAGGTGGCAGGCGATCCTTCCTGCCGATAGGTAATGTGTTGCCTTAAGCCAGGAATGATCTCCTCCGCGCTGGCAATCATCGCATCAGCAAATTGATGCTTGCGCTGAGAATAGCCTAGGGACTTGCGATCCCATTTAGCAAAATCAGTTTCGGGAAGAAGTTTTAGCAATGTAACGGAAGCGTGACCAGCCGGTGCGAGAGACGAATCCAATTTTGACGGGATCATGATTCCGATGTCATCCAGCATAGTAATCGGCGCGATGTTCGGAACCATATCCAATCCCAAAAACACTATAAAAGCCGATGTTGAGGGTTTGAGTGATTCGATACGCTTCGCGAAATCCGAAGGAAGATAATCTCGTCCAACTAATTCAAGAAAAGTCTTGTCTGTGTCAGCGTTTGAAAGGATGGCTTTAGCACGATGGATTTGTTCGTTCTTAAGTTCGACGCCAACTGCGCGATCTTTTTCCACAATAATGCGTTGCACCGATGTGCGAAGAAATACTTTGCCGTCATGTTTTTCGATCACATCAACAAGCGCGTTGGGCAAGGACTGCGAACCTCCAACGGGATAATATCCGCCACTGAAATAGTAGCCAAGAATTGGAGCCATGCTTCCAACGGTAAGTGACTGCGGATCATCACTGAGATAACCCGTGAGCGCGGCGAGTAAATCTTTCACACGCGGCTCAATGAAGTATTCATCAAGCATTTCAACGAATGGCTTATCCATCCATTTGTATGCATGGGGATGTGTTGTGGGATAAGCCAATAGATGCTCGATGGTATCGGGACTCCGTGGCGCGCCGCCCGTCTTTTCGATGTCCGCGTACATCTCACGCAGGATGTGCTGGACTTCATCAAAGAACTTGCGGATGGCTTCTGCCTCGGATGGGAATCGCTCACCTAATTGGCAAATAAATTCGTCCGCATCATGCGGGACTTTGAAATGAGTCTCGCCAATAAAATATTCTTGCTCATTGAGTTTCCACTCAATGGCATTTTCAATATCTAGCATTCTCAATAGCGAGCGGATGCCGCCGCGTTCGCTGAGTCCGCTGATATCATGCACGCCCGCGTCGAAGATATACTTCCAACGTTCTTTTGAATCAGGTGTGGAATTTGTTGGGCGGACGCGTCGTTCCCATGAAGTGCAATATCCGCCAGGCAGGTAATGTTGCTCAAACACAGCTACCTTGAGTCCGCGCTTGGCGAGCAGGGCCGCGGCGGAGAGTCCGCCGATGCCAGAACCGATCACAATCACATCATGTTCATTTTCATTTGTGGGGCGGTTATTGAATTTTGGCGCGGGCCATTTGTATGGATCCCAGGCATCGAGAAATTTCTGAACGCGTTTTCGAACTGCATAGTTTGGGAACCGTGAGGAGAAGACGATTCCTGCAATTACTCCCACATTTGGCAGGATCACGACAAACCATAATTCTTGCGCAGGAAAAATAAAGACTGCTAGTGCGCCAAGCGCAGCATTGCCTATAAAAATCCAACCCCAAACACCCGTAATGACTTCATTGATGCGAATGAAGGCAGGGTCGTTCCAATAGGATTTATCCCACTCTTCCTTTGCGTACTGATATGTGAACGGGTTTTTCATTGCCAGTGTGCCAAACGCCATTCCCGCTAATACAAGGCTGTTTGCAATTGGTCCATAGGTTTTTAGAAAGGATAAACCCAAAGCAAGTGTAATAATGGCGTGGATAGCGAAGTATGCCATGGTGACAATTTCCATGGTTTTAATGTCGCGCTTGCGAATGTAGCGAAACAAAACGAGGCCAATGGATGTGATTAATCCGCCGAGGATAGCGATTGTCCAAAGGCCGGGCCCTGAAAAACTCCAGTACAGAATCCAGGGAATGAAACCGACGAATACTTGCAGCATGATACTCTCCGAATTACAAAACCTCTTGTTTATGATTTTCTTTGACGATTGCTCGGTTGTTTTGGCATTTCCATCGGCGGCAGTTTGCGGACGCGCTTGATCGCTGTTTCAGTCCATTTGAGTTCGGCTTTGTAATAGGCGATGCCGTAATCCGCAGTCAATTGCCAGAGTAAGCGCAAACGTTCAACGCCGACGCGAGCTGCATTTTCCTCCATCGAGGCCTGAACTTCGGTCCGAAGTGCGTCAACCTTAGCTTGGATATCCTTCTCACGTGATTTTAGCAAACTAACGATCTCTTCATTGGAACTTGCATGTGAAAAGAAGATTTGAATCAACCAAGCCTCCCGTACAGTTCCAAGCGGAAGAGGCGATGTGACCCAACGATGCAGTTCAGTGCGGCCCGCTGGAGTGATGTGGTATTCCTTACGGTTTGGTTTGTCCTCCTGTTGGATTACTTTGACTCCAATAAAGCCATCTTCTTCTAAATCTTCCAGAGCCTTGTAGATATGGCTTTGCGTGGCAGACCAAAAGTGGGCGATAGATTGGTCGAAGTATTTTTTCAGATCGTAGCCCGTCATGGGTTGATATTCGAGAAAGCCGAGAATGGCATGAGCAAGGGGCATAAGTTTCCTTTCTAGTAATATATCTATATAGATATATTACTAGAAAGCCGGATTTTGGTCAAGGAAGATGCTTTGCCCCACGATCAGAGAAACCGCCATCTAGTTTGTGCCTGGGATGGATTATCTCGGTGTAGTCAATAATAAATCCTGAAAGAATCGGTTTATCCACCTGGCAATGATATAGATTTATTCCAGATACAAACTTCTCAAATGCTCGATATCCTGTCCCGTTAAGCCCAATCCGTTGCTAACATACTTTTCAAAGGTGCCGAACTCGCTGTCAATGATCGCAAAAGCCGCCGCAAGATAAGCCCGCCGCACCTCGAGGAAGCCTTTCACAACTGAAGAAAATCTTTTCCCTTTAATGAGGGTCATTACAAATAAGTTCCATGAATATGCAGATAAATAATATTCATTTGAAAGAAGGTAATCCTCTATCACCCGTTCCGGTGGTACGCCCAATATGCGGAGGATAAGTGCGGCTGCATAACCAGTACGATCTTTCCCGGCTGCGCAATGAAATAAAACAGGGCGGCCATTGGCTGAGAGCAACTCCTGAATAAACTGCTTCATTTGAGGCGTAAAACGCGTGACCATCTCAATGTTCGTTTCAATCAAGAATTTAGCAGGATCAATGTTTTTCAAATTATCTTTCATTAACTCATCGCGCGAATCATGCCAGATTTTGGTACTGCTATCCAGAATCGGAATTCCGATCCACCGAATATTTGTATTGGCGGGGATGCGGTCAGGCTCTTCTTCTATTTCATGCTCTGCTCTAAAGTCAATGATCCGATCAAGATCCAGGCTAGATAAATTCTTGAGGTCGACCTCTGTCATTTTATGCAGGTGGTCGGAACGATAGAGCTTTCCCCAACGAATAGACCTGCCATCCAGCGTGTGATAGCCCCCAAGGTCACGGAAGTTCTTCATCCCAGAAAATTCCAACCGGCGCCTTTTCGCACGAAAAGGCTGTTCAATAATTGCCAATTCAATGTCTATTTGATCATCCATTTAATTATCTCCGTTAATCTTGGTTGTGAGCTTGAACATGGTTATGGGTCTCCTTGGTCGGAGCCAAGTTAACCATGTTCAAGCCTTTTCGTGAACTACTGATTATGAAAAATATTCAGGAAGCCAATTACGCCATTCCTCACCCATAATAATTGTCTAAAGGCGATAGTTCGGAACCTGCTCGCCCAAGGCATACCATCCGCCATAGCCATCTACCGCTTGTTGCATAAGTTGCTAAACTTATTTGCAGAAATTACGAGTAAATATCATACTTCTGGTTTAGTTATTTATGCGGCACTCTGTAATCCCCAGATTCATCCTGTTTGGGTTCGGACTTGACGAGGAATTTCTTGAATTCCAACAACAGGACTACTATCCCAACTACCACGGCCACCAGCAGCAAGGAGGTGAAAGGCACTGACGTCAAATGAACCAGATTATTCACATATGGGACATAAATTCCTACCAAGAGAAAAGCCATTGCTGCCAGCGCCCATAAGTTGATTATCTGATTTGTAAAAAGTCCGGTTGAGAAGACGCTTTCAGTATCAGAACGGGAAACATACGCCATCACTATGTGACCAATGATCCAGGCAGTGAAAGCCAAGGTTTGGGAAGTTGCAAGATCGTGGGTACCATAGTATGTGTAAAGGAATATAACTGTAACTACGGCAAACAATACCAAACTTTTGATTCCCAAATCTATGAGAACTTGATTGTTGAATATCGGCTGCTGGGGATCACGCGGCTTGCGGGTGTAAATGTTTTTCTCTTTCGGCTCAGCCGTAAACCCGGCGGAAGCGGCCAGGTCCATGAACAGTTCCAGAATAATGATTTGGATGGGCGAGAAAGGCATAGGGACGTTCAAAATCACTGGAACAAGGAAAATCAAGATCAATGCCAGCTTGATGCATAAGTAATATCGCATCCCTTTTTGCAAATTATCGAACAACGCTCTCCCTTCGAAAATTCCCTGCGCGATGGTGTTGTAATTGTCGTCCGCCAAAACGATGTCAGCGGTATCCTTGGCAACATCTGTGCCGCGCTTCCCCATCCCGATGCCGATGTCGGCGCCTTTGAGGGCCAGAACGTCATTGATTCCATCACCAGTCACAGCCACAACTTCGTGGTTATCCTGCAGGGCTTTCACGATGCGATACTTTTGCTCAGGAGTCGTCCTGGCAAAAACCGAACAATCTTTTACTGCCACACAAAGATCTGAATCCGACATACGATTTAATTCGGCCTCGGTAAGCACTTTTTCAGCATCAATGCCGGATTGTCCAGCAATGGAAGCCGCAGTGGCCGGATGATCGCCAGTGACCATGATCGTTCGAATACCAGCCACTTGGGCGCGGGCAATGGTTTCTTTAACACCTGATCTTGGACCATCCTCAAAGCTGATTAGTCCAACAAAATCCATATCTTTTTCAAGCGCAGCGAAATCGTGATGGATAGCCTCGGTTGCAATCTGTTTGAATGCCACGCCGATCACGCGGCGCCCAGAATGGGTCTGACGCTCCAGTTCATCGCGAGCCGCTTGAGGAACATCATGACACGAGGCAAATATTTCCTCCGGCGCGCCGCTCTTGCATAATTCATAAATGCCATTGTCTTTTCGCAGCATACATTTGGTTTTCCGCCCACCCCCCAAGACGCGCTCCCGGATAATCTCCGGCAAAGGCCTAGAATCTGTCTCGCGTGCCCTCTGAACAATTTCCAAATCCAAAGGACTGATGGCAAATTCAGAAATACATAATGCGGCGCGGTAAATCACATCAGGGTTGTTCTCCGGATAGATCGAGGCGATCTTCATCTTTCCTTCGGTGATTGTCCCGGTCTTATCGGTCACGATCACTGTGGTGTTCGCCAAACTCTCGGTTGCGCGCAACTTTTTGATTAACAAGTTTTGTTTGGAAAGATTGAATGACCCCAATCCCAATACCATCGTGATTACAATCGGAAGCTCTTCCGGGATGACGGCGAAAGCCAATGCCAAACCCGTCATGATCATCAGTTTCCAGTCTTGACCTCGAAGAAAACCAATGAATGGAATAACAATTGCGAAGAACAAGGCAACATAGACAAGCTGCCCCGCCAATTTCTTCATTGCCAACTGCAGAGGCGTGCGAGGTATTTTTATTTCTTTGGTCTGCGCGGCGATCTTGCCAAGTCGCGTGTTTGTTCCGGTAAGGAAGACTTCCGCTTGCCCTTCGCCGCTGACCACAACGGTACCGGCATATAGTTCATCGCCAGGCTTTTTTTCTGCTGCCGCTGATTCGCCAGTCAGGGCCGATTCGTCTACTTCCAGGTCTATTCCGCGCTCAACTCTGGCGTCCGCCGCAATTTTTGTTCCGGTGGTGAGAATCAACAAATCATCTGGCACGACGTCCAAAGATTCGACTTCTTGAATCCGCCCATCCCGTTTGACAATCGCTTTCAAGGCTGCAATCTCGGCCAACGAGGCGATAGCTTTCTTTGCTCGAAATTCTGTCACCACTTCGGAAAGCACCAACAGGATGATCACTGCAAAGATCGTAATGGCATCTCCCAAATTGCCGAAGATGCTGTAAAGCACCCCGGTTACGAGTAGGAGAATCATCATGGGCTCCTGAATTTCTTCAATAAAAATATCAAAGAAACGGATTGGGGCTGGTTTATAGATTTCATTAGGTCCAACCTTTGCCAGTTGTCGGCGGGCCTCCTCGCTGGTGAGTCCTTCCATGAATGTTTGAGTAGTCATTGCTGTTCTCCTGAACAAATACGACTTTATGAGATTTGATGGAAAAGGCGAAATTGCAAGAATTCGAATCGCATGTGCGATGCCATTATCTCACGTAGTAATTAATGAGACGTTATTAACGAGTTAAGACTTAATCATAACCTTAACTGAAACAATACTTTCTGTTAACCAATTAAGAGAGCTTGTTTTGTAAAATGCAGACGTTCTATTTATATATAGAAGATAACCCAAAAGGAGAAAAAGAAAAAATGAAATTACAACGTGTTGTATTATTTTATTCCGTTCTTGTAAGCGTTGCGTTAGCGATTACCGCTTGCGGACCGCAAGCTACGCCGATGGCGACTTCTGCCCCAGCCACTCAGGCTCCCGTTGCAACCTCTGCCCCGGCTACCCAGGCGCCGACTGGCACGACCGCGGCGGCGTGCGATAAGTCCACCGGGTTCACCGTATACTCAGCGATGGGATACGATGGCGATGTCACCAAGGCCTTCCAGGCCGCCACTGGTATCAACACTAAGCTCGTTGACGACAGCACCGGCAACCTGCTGGCCAAGATTGCAGCAGAAGGCAACAACCCTCAGTGGGATGTGGTGTGGTTTGACGGCAATGTGACCATGCAGCAGCTTGATGATCAGGGTGTATTGATGAAGTGGCAATCGCCAAGCGTCAGCAATTACACATCCCTCGGCGCCAAGTACGTGGCAGCCGACGGCAGCTACTATCCCACCGGCTTGACTACAGTCGGCGCCATTGCCTATAACCTCAACCATGTGCCCGCTGCCGGTCTGCCCAAGGATTGGAACGACCTGCTCAACCCGGCATACAAGGACCTGGTCGCTATGAACGACCCGGCCTATTCTGGCCCGACTTACCCGCTGGTCGCCGGTATCGCGCAGCTCATGGGCAGCGAGGATGCGGGGAAGGCCTACTTTATCAAGCTGAAAGCCAACGGCCTGAAGAATTTCCAGACCAACGACCCCACTTTGAGTAGCGTGGAGACCGGAGCGCGCGAGTTCGGCATGGTGCAAGACTCAGCCATTTACGGCGCCATCACAGCCGGACAACCGCTTGGCATCATTTACCCGGCCTCGGGCGTGATCGGCTTGCCCGGCGTCATCTCGGTATCGGCTGCCAGCCAGCACGCGGCCTGTGCGCAGCAGTTTGTCAACTGGGTGCTCACCGCCGATGGCGGTCAGAAGGCTATGATCAACCATGATCCGACGGATGGTGACACTTACTTTATTCCGCTGATCAGCGGCGTCACCGATATCGTGAAGCGGCAGACAACCGGCATCAACTATATTGACTTGGATTTGCATAAGTGGGCGAGCGTGGAGCCTGAGTTGAAGCAGTGGTTCCAAGATAACATCATCGCTAAATAAGATGTCGCACATTGATCTTGCGAAGGGCACGGCCAGCCGAACACCGGCCGTGCCCTTCAGCCCGTTTAGTCGTGTGGTGCTGGCGCGTGCGGCCAGTACAGGATTGGTGGTGGGATTGCCGGTGCTGGTGCTGGTACTGTTCGTGATTTACCCGCTGGCGGCGATTATTCTTCAAAGCGTTTTTCCCAATCTGTTTGCCGTCCAGCCCAATCTAGTACCGAATCTCTCGTCCATAGGCCAGGTCTTTGGCAACCCGGCCAACTACCACGCGCTGATCAACTCGCTCACCATCTCGGGTTTGACGGCTGTCATCGCGGCGGCCCTGGGCACGATCATGGCCGTGCTGATCAAGCGCACTGACCTCCCGTTCCGTGGGCTGATGGAGACTCTGGTATGGATGGTTTTCTTCTTCCCCTCGTTTCTGCTCGGTGAGGCGTGGCTGCTGGTGGTCCTGCGCGGCGGCATCCCCGACCAGTTCCTGCATTTTTCAGATGCGTTTATCAACTGGTTCTTCTCGCCGGTGGGCGTGGTCTTCATCCTGAGCCTGAAGACGTTTCCCTTTGTCTATATTTCGGTCAGCAGTGGGTTGCGCTGGCTGGGATCAGAGTTCGAAGATGCGGCGCGGCTGGCGGGGGCGCAACTGTGGCGGGCTTGGTTGAGAATCAATGTGCCGCTGCTGCTACCGGCCATCTTTGCTGGCGGG
>DATCTP010000325.1:0-3967 GCA_036567885.1 Anaerolineales bacterium
TGCAGGCAATTTTTCTAGCCCCTTTTCTATTTGCACTCTTCTTAAGAAAAATAGTGAATTGGAAGGAATTCCTATTAATCCCTGTTGTTTTATACCTATCCTTGGTGCCATCCTGGATCGCAGGCAGGCCAATCGTTGATCTCTTGAAAGTTTATCTAAACCAATCTTCCCAATTCGAAACGATCACCATGAATGCCCCTACAATCTATACTTGGGTGCCGCAGACCAAGGAAGTATTCAATTTGGTATATGGGCCGGGAATCATACTCGGAGCAATCATGGCTTTCTTACTCGTTGTTTTAATCTACAAAAGTCAGGCGGAACTGACGGCATCCAAAATAATAGAACTTTCTTTAATTTCCTTCATGCTTATTCCATTCTTCCTGCCAAAAATGCACGAACGCTACTTCTTCCCTGCCGATGTGTTCTCGATTGCATTCGCCTTTTATTTCCCTCAGCTCTTTTTTATTCCAATTGCAATGAGCGGGATTTCATTTCTATCGTACGAGCCGTATTTATTTGAACAAACACCCGTGCCTTTCCCCATCTTAACTTTAGGATTACTGATCGCGATCTGTATTCTGGTAAGAAATGTAATTACAAATCTTTATAATAACGAAGCAACGGATCAGGCGGCCATCGGATGAATCGAATTAAGCAACTCCCAATTTTGGATTTGATCATCGTCGCCATTGGAATTGCGCTGGCGATTACCATTCGGTATAGCCTGTTGAATTTCCAATCTGTTGATTACATAGTCTACACACGGCATTGGTACACCTATATCAAAGCGCATGGATTTTCTGCGTTCAGTCAAAACTTTTCAAATTACAACCCGCCATACCTTTATCTACTTTATGTCATTATTCGATTCTTTCCCGATCTTCCCGGCGTGATAGCGACCAAATTACCTTCTCTGATTGCCGATTTTGTAGGTGCCGGATTAGCGTATAAGATCGTAAACATTCAGTACCCAAAATCCCCCATCCCGATGTTTGCGATATTTGCCATTCTCTTTGCTCCAACCATTGTGCTTAACAGTGCATTCTGGGGTCAGGCGGACGCGCTTTATACGGTTGGGTTGATTGCTTGTATCTATTTTCTACTGATTAAAAAACCGGTTTGGGCAATGTTATTCTTCGGAATATCTATTTCTTTTAAAGCACAAGCGATCTTTTTATTACCCCTACTGTTTGCACTTTTATTGAGACGGGAAATCCCCTGGAAAAATCTCCTAATCGTCCCGTTTATCATGTTTCTCTCTCTTCTCCCAGCATGGCTGGCAGGACGTTCATTGATAGATCTTATTTCCACCTATCCTTCGCAAGCTAGTCAATACCAGCAACTCTCCATGCACGCCCCATCTCTTTTCTCATTGATACCGAACTCGGGACGATTCTATCCCTACTTTTATCCTGCGGGGCTAATCCTAGCAGTCATGGTTGCCTTGCTCTTTTCGATGATGATTTATAAAAGCCCAGCCAAGCTAACACCATCACTGCTTATCGAACTTTCGCTGATTTCTGTGATCGTCATGCCATTTGTTCTTCCCAAAATGCTGGATCGTTATTTTTATCCCGCAGATGTTTTATCCATCCTTTTTGCCTTTTATTTTCCAAGTTATTTCTATATCCCAATCGGTATGAGCATTGTTTCTTTCTTTGCCTATCAGCCGACACTTTTTCAAGCAGAGCCTGTGGCAATTCCAATATTAGCGCTCATAATCCTGATTCTACTTTTAATCATCCTCAAGAATGCTGTTAGCAAGCTTGTTCTTAATAAAACAGAATCTAAGAAAGATACGAACGCAGTACAATAAAAACTAATGAAATCAACCAGCAATACGATCCCATTAGAAAAACTCCTCGAGCAACTTCCAGATACGTACACGTTAGCCGACAAGGAATTGGTTCAACGCGCGTATCGAGTAGCGGAAGAAGCACATCGCGAGCAGAAACGCAATTCAGGCGAACCATATATTAATCACTGTCTCGCGGTCGCGCAAATTCTCGCCGAATTACGCGTCCCGCCTGATGTTCTCGCGGCCGGGCTTTTGCACGATACCGTCGAAGATACAACCGTTACGCTGGATGACATTCGCAACGATTTTGGCGATACAGTTGCCGCGTTGGTGGATGGCGTTACCAAGTTAACCAACCTGCCGCGTGTTTCGCGTGACGATCAGCACGCTGAAAAAGCCGTTAGCGCAAACGGAGAAGCCCAAGCCGCTGCGCCAGCCGCGCTTGGCAGAAAACGCGATATGGCGTCCGAAACGCTGCGAAAAACATTTCTCGCGATGGGCGATGATGTGCGCGTGGTTCTGATCAAATTAGCCGACCGCCTCCACAACATGCGGACGCTCAGTCACATGCCGGAGGAAAAGCGCGTCCGGATCGCACAGCAAACGCTCGACATTTTTGCGCCACTCGCAAACCGCCTCGGCATCTGGCAGATCAAATGGGAGCTCGAAGACCTCGCTTTTCGTTATGTCAATCCGCAAAAATATAAAGAGATCGCCGAACAACTTGCCGAGCGGCGCCCCGATCGCGAAGCCCAAATCGAAGCGATTGAGGAACGACTGCGCGACCTCTTTGAAAAAAATAATATCAAGATCGAAATCAGCGGACGACCAAAACATATTTATTCGATATACAAAAAGATGCAGGATAAGGGAAAAGCATTCGAGGCGGTGCGCGACGTGCGCGCGGTCCGCCTCATCGTCCCGGATGTGGCGGCTTGCTATACCGCCTTGGGCTTGATCCACACCAATTGGCGTCCCATCCCGAACGAGTTCGATGATTACATCGCCGCACCGAAGGATAATTTTTATCAATCGCTTCATACCGCCGTGATCTGGGATGATGGCAAACCACTCGAAGTTCAAATTCGGACTCAGGAAATGCACCAGAACGCGGAATATGGCATCGCCGCGCATTGGCGCTATAAAGAAGGAACCAAGCGCGATAAGTCCTACGAACAACGCATCAACTGGCTCCGCAACATGATGGAGTGGCGCACGGATGTGAACGACGCGACTGAGTTTGTGGAGTCGATGCGCTCGGATGTGTTTCAGGATCGCGTGTATGTCTTCACGCCGCGCGGCGATATCATTGACCTGCCCGCCGGTTCAACTCCGATCGACTTTGCGTATCACGTCCATACCGATATTGGGCATCGCTGCCGCGGCGCAAAAGTTAACGGAAAACTTGTCCCGTTGTATCACGAACTGAAAACGGGCGACCAAATCGAAATCCTGACCGCGAAGCGAGGCGGACCCAGCCGTGATTGGTTGAATTCCAATTTGGGTCTGGTCAAAACCCAGCGAGCCAAATCCAAGATCCGCCAATGGTTCAAAGAAGAGAACCACCTGCAAAATTTATCCCAAGGACGATTGCTGTTGGAACGCGAATTACAGCGGCTTGGCATTCCCGAAGTTAATTTTGAAAAGATGGCGCGCGATCTCGGAATCAAAACGCCGGATGAAATGTTTGTGGATTTGGGCACCGGCGATTTATCGGTCAGCAAAGTCATCAAGCAAATTTCAGAGACCGAAGAGAACGCTGACCTTCTGACCGCCAATGTCCCGGCGTCTTCAACCACCTTAACCGAAGCCGTGAACATTGTAGGATTGAAGGGATTGCTCACGACGATGGGCAGATGTTGTAATCCCACGCCGGGCGATCAGATCATTGGATACATCACGCGCGGACGCGGCGCAACCATTCATCGGCAGGACTGTCCAAACATTTTGCGATTGCGAATAAAAGACCGCGAGCGCATTGTGCGCGTCGATTGGGGACAGCAAATACGCACCTTCCCGGTTCCGATTCGAATCAAGGCTTATGACCGTCAAGGTTTGATGAGCGATGTGACCAATTTATTGAGCAATGAAAGTGTCAACATTGCGGATGTAAAAGTCACCGTCAATCGCAGTCTGGCGGAATTGCGATTGATCGTGGAAGTGCAG
>DATCTP010000326.1:0-6860 GCA_036567885.1 Anaerolineales bacterium
ACTTGTTTCTGGCCGGGATCATGGATCCGTTCCACGAACTGATAGGTCCCAAATGGCTTCAGTAAATTATTCTGCCCGACGATGGTCCAACCGGTGAACGCCCGCGCCACGTTGGTGATATCGGTTTGGGTGTAACCGCCATTGACGCTGATGGTATGTAACTCCATCAACTCGCGCGCATAATTTTCATTGGGCGCGGCTTTCTGACTTTCGGCATTATCCAAAAAGAAAAGCATGGCCGGGCTGTGCGCCGAAGCGTTCAAGATGTCGCCGAACTTGGCAAAGGCATTCGGACGAATCACATTGAGATCATCGTCCGTTTTCAACACGCGGCACAAACCCTTGCCGATATAAATGTTGAAATGGTTCGACCAAAAATCCACCATCACTTCCTTCAGTTGGCGTTGGCTGTGCCATTGGCGAAAGATGGTCGCGGCGACAAGTTCCTGAATGGGCTGTCCGAATTGAGGAAGCTGGAAGCGTTGTTCCGGAGTCATGGTTAAGGTTGCGAAATGAGACATGAGCTGATCGGTCGCGTCATCATTGATGTTTTCAGGGTTAAGTTGCTCGTCAATGAACGCTGCGAGTCCGATTTGTTTGACGCGGGCGTACATCTCCGGCGTCGCGCCAAAACTGATGCGGTTGAGAGTCAGAACCGTTAAGGGATCATCGGCGGTTGCCGTTGGCGCAGTGGTGGCAATCGAAGTGGGAACCACGCCAATACTGCCGCTGCCCGACGAGTGACCAGTGATGGTTTGCGCTGCTGACTGCGGCGCACACGCCGCGAGCGCAGTGAATGCGGCGAATAATCCGGATGTTTTTATAAAATCACGTCGAGAAATTGTCATATCATCACCTCAGGATCATTGTAGGCTGAGATGTTGAATAAAGGATTACCCCTGTGTAAATTTTTTGTAAATTCGCAGGAGCGGAGCACTGCTCCACCCCTAAACGCCAGCGATAGTTAACATCAAATCGGTGAAATAACCAAACAGGAAACCGATGAAGAGCCCCCAGCCCGCGTAAAATTTTGTTTCGGAGCGGCGATTCAAGTTCAACAATTCGCCGATGATATAAACCAGAGCGCCCGCGGCGAGCGAAAGGAACAAAACGAACATCGCATCGGAAAGGAA
This sequence comes from Anaerolineales bacterium, assembly GCA_036567885.1. Taxonomy (GTDB): domain Bacteria; phylum Chloroflexota; class Anaerolineae; order Anaerolineales; family Villigracilaceae; genus Fen-1038. The sequence goes on from DATCTP010000326.1 coordinate 1,134, forward strand.
AAAATATCCGACAAGAGTGCCGAGAAATGTTGGCCCGCCGCCGATCAGACCGGCTAATCCAATGAATCTCCACGACGGGCGATTCTCCCCAACCAGCGGGCCCACGATTCCGAATCCTTCGGTGGCGTTATGCAACCCAAAGCCGATGATCAGCAGCGCGGCGAAAGCAAGTTCCCCGCGTCCCGCCGATTGACCGATGGCTAATCCTTCAGAGAAATTATGCAAGCCAATGCCGGTAGCGATCATCAGCGCCAAACGAGTTGGGTTGAATGTCTGATTTGCGCCAGATTGATGCCGCATGAAGCGCCGTTCAAAGGCAATCAGGCCGAGGAGACCGATCCCAAATCCAAACACAAAGATGCCAAGCAGGATAAAGAATTGAGGAAAGTCCTTATTTCCTCTAACTGCCGCTTTGATCGGCTCGGAAAGATTGGTAAGAATATCAAATAGAATGAATAACAGGATGCCTGCTGAAAGCATCGAAAGGAATGTGCGAGTCCCCTCTGAAATTTTTTTGATTCGTCCAAATGGTAATCCGAGGTAAATAGTAAACCCCGCAATGGCGCCGAGCAAAACAGTTTCAATAAAACTCATAAATCAATCTCCGTTCCTGAACGAATAATAAAAGTCAGCCTGACGGAGGCTGACTTGAAAAGTCTATCATGCAGATCCGGATTTGGGAACACAAAAATTCAGAGCTGGGTTATCTCCTAATGCGCTTTCTTATGACCGCCCACCTTGCCCTGATACGCTGGTGCCGTAATGATCATATAGTTGCAAATCCGTTCATCCAGCATCCGAGTGATGATGTGTTCATCCACTTGATGCTGATCCACATTTTCCTTCGCAAGCGTAAAAACAGTGGGCAACTCGGCGTTGTATCGATAATTGATCAACTGGTGAAGCTTTTCTTTTGCCCAGGGTGTGGCAGATTGTGATCCTAAATCATCCAACACAAGCAATGAGGAAGTTCGGATTTCATCGAAGCGGCGATCATAACTCGTGCTTGCATTAGGACTGAACGTTGAGCGAAGATGATCCAACAAATCCGGAACCATGATGAATAATGGAGGGTCGCCAAGCCCGGCGCGATAATTGGCAATGGCTGCTGCAAGATGGGTCTTGCCACATCCATACGTTCCTTCAAAGACAAGCCATCCTTTTGGTTTTTCCGAAAAAGCGTGCGCGGCTTTGAGTGCCTTTTGCAAAGACTTCAACTTGTCTGCATCCAATCCTTCGCGCTCCCGGTCTTCAAACGTGCCAAACGTTTTGTGCGCCATCAAGTCGAGCGAAGAAAGCTCGGAATGACCGGTATCTTCCATCGGACGACGATAATCGGGTGCGCTAATTTTCGTTTGAGTAACCAGTTCCGGGTCTGCGAGACGCGAACGAATCCGCGCTTCGATTTCATCGAGCGCCAGATTGGTCGTCACCACTGTGGATAGTTTATTGATATAACGATAATTTACAATTTGGAACAACTTTTCCTGTGCCCAGCCGGTTGCATTCTGCGTCCCGAAATCATCCAGCACCAAAAGTTTCGCATTGCGGATTTCATCAAAGCGCTGCTCAAAGGTGGTATCTTCGCTATCGTAGGAGAAGCGAAGTGTGTCGAGCAAATCAGGAACCGTCAAGAAAAGAGTCGGCACACCCATACTGACGGCATAGTTCGCGACTGCTGCAGCGAGATGCGTTTTCCCGCAGCCATAGCTTCCCTGAAGCAATAACCAGCCATTCAGGTTTTGAGCGTAATGTCGCGCTTGATTGCAAGCCATTTCCAGAGAATTTGCCTGTATCTCGCCCAACCCTTTTCGGCCTCGCGTCGTAAACGTTTCGAAGGTTAAATCTTTCAGTTCATTGAGGTGACTTAACGCGAACAAATGCTCGCGCACCGAGTTGGTGATATTGGCGCGGCGGCAAACGCAGACTTCCAGTTTTCCAAAATCAGGATGCCCCACCGGAACATCGGCACGTAAATAACCCATGCCGTGACAATGCGGGCAGTTTGGATCGCCCGGCAAATCGTTAACCGGCACGTTTGCGGAGTTGCTCGATTTTTTGGTCGAGACTTGGGCTATCTTCCTTAGCGTCTCGTCTATTTTGCTTTTCGGCACGGCCCTCTTCCTTCCAGCGCTTTAAAATCGCCTCACAATATTTCCAATTGCGTTTGTTATTTTTCACCGCCAGCTCAATCGCATCCGCAACCCATTCGCTTGAATAAATTTCTTCCGCCTCTTTCAACGCATCGGCGATCAGCGGCGTCAGCGGACCAATATTTTCTTCATACAACTTGAATACATTCGGTCGTTCCACCGGTGCGGATTTTATTTGCGCGGATGCGCGCCAATCACCTTCTGCAAATGCTTCAGCGGCAGCGCGTCCACGCGCAGAATTCAAAAAATAAAATGTATCGGCCTCATGCTGTGACTTTAGCAGGCTGCCACGCTCGACAGCTTTCTCCAATCCTGATGCAACTTCTTCCGCAGATAAACCCAAAAGGTCTGCTTCAAAATCGCTTTGGCACAACGCGCGGAATGGACCATCCATGGACTCGATGCGCCAAAGAAAATACGCGGTCACTTTCAATTCGTCCGCGTCTTTGATTTCCTTCAACAGATGATGGAAAAAAGAATTGGGCAATTGAGTGAATGTTTCAGAGTCAGTGAAGCCTTTAAATTGCGCCATTTTTTATTTCACCACAAAGGCACAAAGTTCACAGAGATTTTTCTGCTCTCACAAAGAGAAACTTCGTGTTCTCTGTGTCTCTGCCGTCTCGCACCGGCGTGCCGCCGTTGTTCGCGGCACGGACGGTGTGGTGACATCTATTCATTCGGGTTGAACATCCTCGTCGCGGCATTCTCGAACTTTGCCAGCGCGCTGCGGAAAACCAATTCTACACTGCCGACTGGCCCATTGCGATGTTTGGCAATGATGATCTCTGCCACGTTTTGTTTGACCGTGTCCTTCTCGTATTGGTCAGGACGATAAATAAACATTACGATATCCGCATCTTGCTCGAGCGAACCAGATTCGCGCAAGTCCGAAAGCACAGGTTTTTTATCCGAGCGTTGCTCCACCGCGCGGCTCAACTGCGCCGCGGCAAGCACCGGCACATTCAATTCACGCGCCAGCACTTTGAGATTGCGGGAAATATACGAAACCTCCTGCACGCGATTATCGTTGCGCGTATCGCCGCCCATCAATTGGAGATAATCTACAATGATCAAGTCAAGGTGATGCTCAAGATGTAAACGCCGACATTTCGTCCGGAGTTGAAGCGGCGTGATGGCAGGCGTATCGTCAAGGAAAATGTGCGTGTCCGACATCACTTCGACGGCATGAGTAAACAAGGGCCATTCGTTCTCTTGCAATTTTCCCGTCCGCAGACGCTGCGAATCAATTCCCGTTTCCTGCGCGATCAAACGTTGTACCACTTGCTCGTTCGACATTTCGAGCGAGAAGATGGCGACATGCTTTTTATGAGTCAGCGCGGCGTTCTTCGCGACCGATAGCAGGAAACCGGTTTTGCCCTGACCTGGACGACCCGCGATAATCAACAAGTCGGATTGCTGTAAACCGCCGAGCATTTTATCGAGGTCAATGAAACCGGTGGGCACGCCGAAGATTTCTTCGTCGCGTTTGGCGAGGTCATCAATTCGGTCGTAGTATTCGCTCAATACAACGGAGATCGGCTCGACGTCGTGTTTGAGGCGGCGCTCGCTGACGTTGAACACGGCTTTTTCCGCTTCATCCATCACGTTGTCAACGGTGGAATTTTCGTTATATGCCAGCGACGCAATCGAGTTTGCGGCGTTGATCATCTTGCGGCGGATGGCGTGGCCTTCAACAATATGTCCGTATGATTCCGCATTGAGCGATGATGGCACTTGGTTGACCAACGCGGTCAAGTAAGCCGGTCCGCCGATTTCCGCGAGCTGACCTTTGCGGTCCAGCTCTTCCGTGAGGGTCAACAAATCAATCGGCGTGCGCTGCTCATGCAAACTAGTAAAGGCTTCCCAAATCCATTTGTGACGATGAATGTAAAAATCGTCAGCCTGCAAAAACTGGGCGACGTCATAATACGCTTCGGGGTTAATCAAAACCGCCCCTACAACGGCTTCTTCGGCTTCTCGACTGTGCGGGATCGTGGGCGCGGCGGGGGCGGCGGATTCTTCAACGGGAAAATATTCGGTCATTGTTTTTTGGGTTTGCTCGGTTTATCAGGTTTATCGTCTTCGCCTTTATCCGGTTTGTCTTTATCGTCAAGTTTATCGAGATCGAGCTTATCCATGAAATCTTCGAACACGGACAACCGCTCCGTGCTGACATCACCAACCGGCGCAACGGGCCGCGTCTTTCCCGAACTCGAAGCGGACGCGCCTGCCGAAGCTTTCATATCCACTTCGGGCGTGATGCCCGCATTTTCCATCACGCTTTCATCCACTAAAATCGGGGCATGAGCGCGCACCGCCAGCGCAATCGCATCCGACGGCCGCGAGTCAACGCTGATTTCTTTTCCGTCTACATCCGCAATAATATTTCCGTAAAAAATATTTTCTTTGAGGGAAATGATCTCGATGCGTTTGATCTTGGCGTTGAAGGTTGAGAAAATATTTTTCATCAAGTCATGCGTCAGCGGACGACTGACTTCCACTTCCTGCAACCCGACCGTGATGGCTTCGGCTTCGTACGAGCCGACCCAAATCGGCAGATAACGATCCGACCCGACTTCGCGCAGAATCACCAATCTCTGCGGAGACATCAAGTTGACGCGCACGCTATCAATCATTACTTCTATCATAAGACTCTCCAGTGAGGTTTCTATTCTATCATAATCGGTGACGGGCAGATAATATCACCACAAAGACACAGAGAGCACAAAGGAATCTCTGTGAACTTTGTGTCTCTGTGGTGAATGTTTCGCCAGCGCATGTTGTCAAAAAGCGACGATACGGCTATAATTCCGCATTGGTTCTCGGGGCGTGGCGCAGTCCGGCTAGCGCGCTTGCATGGGGTGCAAGAGGTCGGAGGTTCAAATCCTCTCGCCCCGACAAAAGACTCCACTCGTTGGAGTCTTTTTTGTTTGCAATGATATAATTTTCAAATCATTCCCTATGAATCGAATCAAACAATTCTTTGAAATCCCTCAAGCGCCTCATAACTGGTTTTGGAGCGTTATCCTATTTCCATTTTTGCTTACGCGCGCCATTTGGATTCTCGTCGCGTATTTCGCATACAACAATTACTTAACCAACCCAAGTTATGCGCGTTATGTCAAACAAGGATATTTTCTCACGCGCATTTTTCCGCTCGACATTTTCACGCGCTGGGATTCGAAGTGGTATTTTTCCATTATCAAAACCGGATATCAATCGCCCGCGAATCTCACAACGACCTACAGCAATTTAGCGTTCTTCCCACTCTATCCATATCTGGTCAAAAGCATCGGCTGGCTGGGCATTTCCTTGCCCGACGGCCTTTACATCTTTATCGGACTCTTGTTATCGAATCTTTTCTTTCTCGCTTCCGCCGCGTTACTTTATCGCTTGACGATCTCTTCGTTAGGTTTTGATGAAGATACGGCGCACCGAACTTTGACTTTATTATTTGTCTTTCCGGTCAGTTTTTTCTTTTCCACGTTTTATCCGGAAAGTTTATTTCTATTTCTAACATTGCTCGGTTTTACCTTTGCATTGGAAGAGAAATGGCTTTGGGTTGGAATCTGCG
>DATCTP010000327.1:0-7493 GCA_036567885.1 Anaerolineales bacterium
TTTGTCGCTTTCGATTTCCAAATTGCGGATCATGTTCAACGTAACCAGATCTTGGTGAAGTTCCGGTTCCTGGACTTTGCTCAACGCGGCGAGAATGGATTCTTTTGTAAGTTTGCTTGTCATTATTTTCTTTCTATATGTCATTGCGAACCCCCGGAGGAGTCGTGGCAATCTCATGTAACAATCAGTTGGTTATAAAGCAGATTGCCACGCTCGCGATGACATTTAATTTGCAGATACAGCCTTTGCCGCTTTTGCGGCTTCTTTGGCGTTGCGTTCTTCTTCATTGCGAGCATAATTTAGCGGACGAATGCTCTTGTAATACGAAGCCGGTTTGAGCAATTTCTCCATGTTGAATACATTGCGGTGATACGATGCGATCTCGTAATCGTGATCCATGATGATGGCGTCGAACGGACAATATTCGGCGCAGAAACCGCAATTCATGCAGATGTCCGCGTCGATATAGAATTCGGTCGGCTCAGGGATGGGGCGGCCCGTATTCGGGTCGTTGGAACGAACGATCCAGATGCATTGCGGCGGGCAAACCTTGGCGCAAATTCCGCATGAGGTACAGCGGATTTCTTTTTTGCCATCCGCACCTTCATCATAAACAAGGAATGGCACATAGCGAAATTCTTCCGGCACTGGTAATTTTTCTTCCGGATATTGAACGGTGAAGATGCCGCGTCCGTCCTTGCTGGAGCGATGGGCGATGCCTTCCGGGTTATAGTAGCGGCGTCCCCACCAAGTGATATCGTCGAGATACGTGTCCACGAACCGCTTCAGGGTTACGCCGAGACCTTTGATTATTCCTTTTCCATACATAGTCGCTTCTCCAATTTCTACCGGTCGAGTTCGCCAAGCACGATGTCAATCACGCCGAGGATCGCGACGAAATCTGCGATCTTGGTTCCAACACACATCTTTTCAAGCGCCGTGATGTTGACGAACGATGGGGCGCGCACGTGATAACGCCATGGATTGGGTTTGCCCGTTGAGACAATGTAATACCCAAGTTCGCCCTTGGGCGCTTCGACGCGTCCATACGCTTCGCCGGCCGGGACCCGAACCTGGTACTGTGGTTTCTGGGAGTTGATCGGCCCCTCGGGAATTTGTTTGACGGCTTGTTGCAGGATTCGAATCGACTGCCGAATCTCATCGAGGCGGATGAGATAATTGTCGTACAGATCGCCGTTGTGGCGTAATGCCACATCAAACTCAAAGCGATCATAGATGCCGTACGGTTGTGCGCGTCGAATGTCGTAAGGAACACCTGCGGCGCGCAGTACGGGACCGGTGATCGAATACTTTACCGCATCTTCTCCGTTAATCACTTTTACGCCCCTCAGGCGTGAGAGCAAGACTTCGTTCTCGGTCAGAAAGCGGTCGAACTCGTCGGTTTTGCGCGGCAGGCGCTCTTCGACGAGTCCGCGAATCTTTTCGAGCACGCCGTCCGGCAAGTCGCGCGAAACGCCGCCGAAGCGATGATAGTTACACATCATGCGCGTACCGGAAGCCGCCTCGAATATATCCAGAATCAATTCGCGCTCTTCAAAAGCGTACAAGGCGGGCGTGAACATCGCACCCAGATCGTTGATCAACATGCCAATTAATACAAAGTGGTTTTGGATGCGGCTGAGTTCCGCCATGATCACGCGTAAGTATTCGGCTCGTTCGGGCACTTTGATATTCATCAGTTTTTCAACTGCCAGCGAATAACCCCAGTTATTGCTCATCGAGTTGAAGTAATCGAGACGATCCGTGTAGGGCATGTTTTGTAGGAAGGTGTTGCGCTCGCCGATCTTTTCATGGTTGCGGTGCAAATATCCCATCACCGGTTTCAAGCTGACGATGGTTTCGCCGTCCAAAATAACTGCTGCTCGGAACACACCGTGTGTGGATGGATGTTGCGGTCCCATGTTTACCAGCACGTGATCGGTCTTGATGCCCGCATCGATTGTCTGATATTTCGCCAATGCACCGTATAACGCGGCTTCGCCGTCGAAGACCACCTTTTCGGGGTCAAAGTTCTGTGGGAATTGAAGATTATCTTTATAAATGTTTTTGTTTTCGGCGCTGACGAATTTGCCTTCGGGCCAGCGACTCTTTAGCGGCTTGTTATCTTCTTCGTAGAATGGTTCATGCCAGTCTTTGCGCATGGGATGGCCCTCAAAACCTTCCCACATCAGAATGCGCCGAAGATCGGGATGGTTGGTGAACTTGATCCCGTATAAATCCCAAATCTCACGTTCTTGAAAATCTGCACCCGGCCAAACGGGAGTGACGCTTGGAATTTCAATCGGATCCACGCGCGGAACTTGCACTTTGAAACGGATGCCGGGTCCGCCGGTTGTTTTGTAGACTTCGTAAACAACCTCCATTTTGTCGGGGAAATAATCCACGCCGCTGACATATGAAAGCAATTCGAAGCCGAACTCATCCCGTAAGGCCGTTGCGACTTCAACCAAACGTTCTTTATTCACGATCCAGCCGGTATAACCGGGGCGGCTTTCGGCGGTGACAGAACCGGGAAAACGCGCCGCAAGGTCAAGGGTCTCAGTATGAACGAGAGTAGCCATGGTTACTCCTTTGCCTTTGTCTCGGCTTCGGCTGGTTTCTGCGCGGCGAGTTGTTTAAGTTCGGCGTAGCGACGCGGATCCATCAGATCGGGTCCAAGAACCGGAATCGGAATCAGCGCTGAGTCAGAACCTTTCTGATACCAGCGCACTTTGCTAATGGATTGTTTGTCAATCTTTTCCTGCAACTTTATCAGTCCTGCAGTCAAAGCCTGCGGGGTGGGAGGGCATCCCGGAATATAAACATCCACGGGAACGAATTTATCCACGCCGGCAACTACGTTGTACCCTTCCTTGAAGGGTCCGCCGCCGGAAGCGCATGCACCCATCGCCACAACGTATTTCGGTTCCGGCATCTGATTGTAGAGACGCACAATCGCCGGGATCATTTTCTTCGTGACGGTTCCGGCAACGATCATCAAATCCGATTGCCGCGGGCTGGGGCGCATCACTTCCATGCCGAAGCGGGCGAGGTCGTAACGGGCGGCTTGCGCGGCGATCATTTCGATAGCGCAACATGCCAAGCCAAACATCATCGGCCACACCGACCAGCGGCGTCCCCAGTTATATAAACGATCCAGCGAAGTGATGCTGACTGTGTGCTGGAGGTCGTCCGGGATTTCGTAGCCCGGAGTATTGAGTTCTTTATTATCCGTCATTGATTGACTCCTCAAACCATTCTTGATAGATTGCGTAAAGGATGTCGTCGTTTGCGAGCGCCGGTTCATCCTCGAATTCCTGAAGTTGTAATGTCCAATCGTAAATTTGTTGTAGAGTTACATTTTCAATATTCACATCCGAATGCAAGCGCTTCAATTCTAAAGCGATGGCGTAGGATGTTTCCCAATTGAGAGTCATTCTTCGCGATTGTCAATTTGTGCGCGCTGAAGTTTTCCTGAATAATCCACGTAAATGGATTTCCATTCGGTGAACAATTCGAGCCCAGCTTGACCAGCTTCGCGATGACCATTGCCGGTGCCGCGCACTCCGCCGAACGGGAATTGAATCTCCGCGCCGGTTGTGCCGTGATTGATATAAACTAATCCAGTGAAAATGTCGCGCATGGCGGTGAATGCGCGATTAACATCTTGTGTGAAGATCGAAGTCGAGAGTCCATATTGCGAACGATTATTGACTTGAATGGCTTCTTCGAGCGAATTGACTTCGATGATGGAAAGTACCGGCCCGAAAACTTCTTCCGCTTCAAGCGTGGACCCGGGCTGGACTCCGTCAAACAAAGTGGGGACGTAGAAAAAGCCTTTCCCGTTAACATTCGCGATCTGGGCGCCGGTCAAAACGCGTGCGCCTTCTTTTTGCCCGATCTGAACGTAACTGTGGATTCGATCCAACGCAATTTTATTTATAACGGGACCAACATCCACTTTTGGGTCAAGCCCGTTGCCGAGAGTCAATTTCTTTGTCCGGGCCAGAAGCGATTCTTTGAGTTTTGGCGCAATTCCTTTTTGGACAATTAATCGACTGGCAGCGGTGCAGCGTTGTCCTGTTGTTCCGAAGGCGGCCCACAAAGTTGCATCGGTCACGAGTTCGAGATTGGCGTCGTCCAAAACGATGATAGCATTTTTGCCGCCCATTTCGAGCGAAACTTTTTTGTTGAGTTTTCCAGCGGCTTCCGCGATGGCGCGGCCGGTGGTGGTGGAACCAGTGAACGAAAGCACGCGCACACCGGGATGGCTGACGAGCGCCTTGGCCACATCCGCGCCGGGCGCGAGCAGAAGATTGAAGACGCCCGCAGGAATTCCAGCCTCTTCAAAAATCTTAACGAACGCGGCGGAAATGGCGGGCGTTTCAGGCGATGGTTTCCAAATGATAGTGTTGCCTGCGATCAGCGCCGGGAAGATTTTCCACGAGGGAACCGCGACCGGAAAATTCCACGGTGTGATGATTCCAACCACGCCGGATGGATCGCGCACAGCCATACCAAATTTATTTGGCATTTCAACGGGCGCGGTGTAGCCGAGTAAACGTCGTCCTTCGCCACCCATGTAGTATGCCATGTCAACGGCTTCTTGAATATCACCGCGCGCTTCGGCAATTACCTTGCCCATGTCTTGTGTGAGCAACCGCGCAAGTTCTTCCTTTTTGGTTTTGAGAATATCGCCAACTTTGAAGAGCAGTTCGCCGCGCAATGGAGCGGGAGTCAGACGCCACGAGTTGAAGGCATTGTTCGCAGCTTCGACGGCAACATCTACATCAGCAATTTCTGCGGAGTAGATTTGAGCAAGAATTTCTTCGTTGGCTGGATTGATTGTGTCGAAAGTTTTTTCGCCGCGTCCTTTAATCCATTTGCCGCCGATGTAATTTTGATAATCCATATTTTTCCTCTAAAGGATTTGTGGTGTCTTCTTTCACAAACTTGCTGGATTATAGCACTTCAATAACAGAAGTCAACGTAATTATGCAAAAATATATTTGCAAAAATGATTTCGTGAGTATAATCATAGAATGGCTATGACAACTGCTCGACAACGCGTGCTGGCTTATTTGAAGAAGCATCGTTCTGCCTCCGCCGCTCAGATCGGTCACGGATTAAATATGTCTGCGGCGAATGTGCGGCATCACTTGTCCGTCATGTTGCGTGATGGGCGAATTGCTGTGATCGGCGAAAAGAGAAGTGAAAGCCGCGGGCGTCCGATAAATTTATATGGGTTATCTGAAAAATCTTTGGGTGATAATTTTGCACTTTTGTCAGATGCGATCTTATTTGAATTTCTAAAGGAACTTTCTCCTAAAAAGCGCGACGAGGCAATTGGCGTTATATCTAGAAATTTAGCCCTTCAATTTGGCGCGGTCAAGTCGAATGGAAATGTGCCAATGGCGAAAAGACTTTCGGCTATTGTTGAGAAATTAAATGAACTCCATTATGAGGCGCGATGGGAGGCTGGGGCAGAGGGACCTCGCATCCTTTTTGCACATTGCCCTTATACGGCAATCATTGAGAAGCATTCTGAATTGTGTAAGCTGGACGAAACCTTGCTGACGGAGTTGCTCGGTGTAAAAACTCAACAGCTTGCCAAGATTGGTCAACCGCCTTCAAGCTCACTTTATTGCGTTTTCTGCCTGCTTTAATTGAATCTCGATTTAGGTATTGACAATTTTGAAAAAATCTATACAATATCTTTGTAAGTAAAATTAACTTACAAAGTTGAATTATATGGCTATCAAGAAAGCTACTCATCAGGAAACAAAAAAACATAACCGTGATTTGGTTCTCAAAACTGTTTTTGAGGCTGAAACTATCAGTAGAGCCGAAATTGCCCGCATTACGCGGTTGACAAGGCCAACCGTTTCGGATGTGGTAAATCGATTGTTGTTAGAAGGTTTGGTGCAGGAGGTAGGAGTTGGATCTTCGATCGGCGGCAAATCTCCTATTTTGTTAAGCCTTGTAAAAGACTCGCGTTACATGATCAGCCTGAACCTGGCTTATGAACAGTTTTGTGGTGCTGTGGTCAACCTGCGCGGCGAGGTCAAAGCCAAGGAAGCGATGCCAGTTAGCGGTCGAAACGGCGATCAAGCCTTGGGGTTGGTCTACGAAATCCTTGACCGTCTCACAAGTTTGGGATGGAAACCTTTGATTGGAATTGGAGTTGGAACTCCGGGGCTGATCAATACGCGTGAAGGAATGATCGTCAACGCCGTGAATCTGGATTGGAAAAACCTGCCGCTTGCCAAGTTGTTGCAGAATCGTTATCACTTGCCGACGCATATTATGAACGATAGCCAGGCAGCGGCCATTGGTGAATATGTGTATGGCGGCGGTTATAAAGCAGATGAAAATCTGGTGGTTATCAACGTGAGGCAAGGTATTGGGGCTGGAATTTTGATCAATGGCCGTTTGTTTCAAGGAGATGGGGGAGGCGCAGGCGAAATTGGCCATGTGGTTGTGCAGGAAAATGGCTTGCAATGCCGTTGCGGAAAACGCGGTTGCTTGGAAACATTAGCCGGCGCGCGGGCTGTCATCCAGCGCGCACAGATGTTGGCATCCGCCACACCTTCTTCGCCGCTTGCGAAGAACCCGAAAAATATCACGCTGGACTCTTTGGTGGATGCATTTGCTTCGGGTGATCCATTGGCTGATCAAGTTGTTTTGGATGCGGCACATTATCTTGGAGTTTCGATAGCGGGCTTGGTCAGCACGCTCAATATTCAAAAGTTTGTGTTAACCGGCGATATGACGCGCTTTGGTCAACGCTGGCTGGACGCAGTGCGCGAGACTACATCAAATGCCACGCTTTCCAAATTAGCCGAAGGCACAAGTATTGATATTGGCAAGGTTGATTATCGCGGTTGTATCTTGGGCGCATCGGCGCTCACGTTGCTTGACGATTATTCACTTTTGTTCATGCGCTCTTCGAATGACTGAATTCAAGGAATCTCGATGATGGCACAAGCATTTGAATTAATTAAACCTCGCATTCTGCCGTTGCTTGATGAAGATTTTGTTCCGGCCGTTCTTACCAATCGAGCCTTTCGGCAACTTGCCAGCAAAGATGGAATCCCTTTAGTAATTGGTCTCGAACGCGCGGGTGGACAGTTGTCGCGTTACGAAATGAAAGTGTTGCCCGAATCGCATCCGCAAGCGCAGTCGAATTATCATTATGTTGAAAGGCTGGTTAAATTTCTGCTTTGGCAGCGCGGCGGACACAGACTTTATATCGGCGGTGCGGCTTCTATTGGCGAATTTATTCAAAAAGTTTATAGCACGGAGGGCGAGCGTCAATTTGATTTTCACTTCATGGGCGAGCAAGTTTACGAAAAGATGTTTTCAGTGGTTGTTTGCAATCCGGATGAAGTGCCCGCTGCGTGCGAGACCGGACAGCGGCTCGGCCGTCATTTGGATGGTTGCCGCATCGGATTTGACCTCGGCGCCTCGGACCGCAAAGTCAGCGCGGTGGT
>DATCTP010000328.1:0-5728 GCA_036567885.1 Anaerolineales bacterium
GATGTGCTGAAAGTTCGGCACAACCGGTGCCGGAGCGGAGGTAGATGTTGTCGTCGGCGACGAAGCGAGAGTCGATGTTACGGCCGGAAGCGGCGTCGCGGAAGCCGAAGGAACTGGTGAGGCGGTCGCGGAAGGAACCGATACCGCGGATAATGCGGGCGAGCACGCGCTTAAGCCTAACGCTGCAAGTCCAACAAAAATGAGATGGTAGAACTTCAACATTCGCAATCCTTTTGTCATCTTGAGAATTTCTGTTTGTTGTATCATAAATGAGTTCAAGCCGCAAATGACAAATGCAATCTTTTGCGAAGATGCAAAGGAGATGTTTATGGAAATCAAAACTGTCAGGATCGAAAAACCGGAACCCGTGAACTTTATACTCGGACAATCGCACTTCATCAAAACCGTGGAGGATATGCATGAAGCGCTGGTCGGTGCAGTGCCGGGGATCAAATTTGGATTGGCGTTTTGCGAAGCATCCGGAAAATGTCTCGTGCGCTGGACGGGAACCGACGACTCCATGATCGAATTAGCCCGAAAGAACGCCAGCGCCATCGGCGCAGGACACTCGTTCATTTTGTTTTTGGCGGAGGGATATTTTCCAATCAATATTTTGAATACCATCAAAGCTTTACCGGAAGTAGCGCGAATATTCTGCGCCACCGCAAACCCGACCGAGGTGCTGGTCGCTCAAACCGAACAAGGACGCGGCATCCTCGGCGTGATCGACGGCTTCTCCCCGAAAGGCGTGGAAGGCATTGAAGATATCGCGTGGCGAAAAGATTTCTTAAGAAAGATCGGTTATAAGTCCTAGCCCGAAAGACTGATATACGATAAGCGCATTGCCTGATTAGAATTAATAGTGAAATAAATCTTATGACTACCAACCGCGCTCCCAGCAAAATCATTCCGCGTGCCTTTCCCGGAATCAAACCCGGCGAAGTGGAAGAACTGATTGCCAACAGCAAAGTTCACACCTATCCGATGGGAACGATCTTGTGCCGCGAGAATGCCGTGGAAACCATCTTTTACATGATTCTCGAAGGCGATGTGGAAGTCACCAAGGTGGTCAATCAAACGGAGGCGCACGTGCTCAAAACGTTGAGCGCCGGTGATTTCTTCGGCGAGATGGCGCTGATCCATAACGCGCCGCGCGCCGCGACCGTCACCGCGAAGACCGATACGGTCGTTCTGGAACTGGATAAGGAAAGTTTCGACCGCGTCCTGCAACATTCCAGCAGCGTCGCCATGGCAATGGTCAAAGAGATCAGCGGACGGTTGCGCCAAAACGATGAAATGGCCATCGAAGATTTGCGTCTGCGCGCCGGTGAACTTGCGCAAGCTTATCAAAAACTTGCCGAACAAGATTTGGCGCGGCGCGAATTCCTAACCAACGTTGCCCACGAGCTTCGCACGCCACTGATGGCGGCGAGCGGCTATCTGCAAATTTTGGAAAAGGGTACGCTTCAAGGGTATCAGCTCAACGAAGCGATTGAAACCGTCTCGCGCAACGTGGGACACATCGTTTCGCTCGTCAACGATATTTTGTTTTTGCAAGAGATCGAACTTGTCCTTCCGGCGTTTCAACCCGTGAACATGGCAGAGATCGCAGGAGTCGTTATTAAAAAGTACGAGAAGAAAGTTGCGGAGCACGGTATCCGTTTAAAAGTCAGGAATGAACGAAATGTGCCAGATGTCAACGGCGACTCAAAATCACTGGAACGCGCCGTCACGGCGTTGGTGGATAACGCCATCAAATTCAGTCCGCATGGCGGCGATGTCGAAATCAATTTTGAAAAACAAAAGAATCAGCTGGCGATCTCGGTTGAAGATCACGGGATCGGAATCGCAACCGACCAATTGTCGCGCATCTTCGACCGCTTCTATCATCTCGAAAGAAGCGGCGACGATTTATTTGGCGGCATCGGCATCGGGCTGGCAATCACGCGCCAAGTGATTGAACAGCATCATGGAAAGTTGAATGTTGAAAGCAAGCCAGGCAAGGGGAGCAAGTTCACGATGGTTTTGCCGCTTGGAAGCGGAATTTAATCATGTCATTGCTTCGCTTCGTTCGCAATGACATTCTAACTCTCAAATTCGACTTTCAATTTTTCATTTTGATCATAATAGGATCGGGCTGAAAACGGCGGATCGCCGCGCTTCATGCTGTGGACTTTAGATAGCAGGATCGGCAAATCTTCAACTACCGGCAAATCCCTAATGCGTTCATACCCGACCCATTCAACGGCTCCTTCGTTCGACGGCTTCAACTCGCCCTCAAAGTTTTCCCCGCTAAACACATACAAACAAATTCCAATTTCATTTATATCGACAATCACTGTGCCGCACAACCACAGGCCTGCTTCGAGACCGGTCTCTTCTTTCAATTCACGCTTTGCCGCCGATAAAACATCTTCGCCGCGTTCCACATGGCCGCCGACACCGTTATATTTTCCCGCCCACAGACGTTTGCTCGGCGCCCCCTTGATCAGCAAATACGAATCGCCGCGCCGCAAAAAAATAATCGTGCGCGGAATCAACATGTATCGGTCATGAGCAATGCCTTGATCAGATTGAGGCATATATCCAAATTCTCCTTCGGGGAAATTTGACGGAGAGAATCAATGCAAATTGTCACTTGAATTATAAAGGAGAAAGGCTAGGATAGAGAAAATGTTGCATCCGCGCCTGACGAAATGATCCAACTTGCTCATGAATTGCGTGACTTGGCAAATCAGTCTGGTCTGCCAGTTCCCGCGATTAGGAAAGTCCTGGAGATGTAGCTATCAAAAAATATCTTTTCTGGCAGTGCTATAATTTACTCAGTTGTGACGCGAGAACTTCCAGACAAGTCGTTCTAAATTGAAAACTACAAGACAAAGGAAAAGCAAATGCAAAGTCAACACTACAAAGGTCTGATTGCCGAGTGGTACGATGAATGGCTAAAGGAACGTACGGACGATATAGACTACTATTCGGATTTCTTCAAAGGTTTTGACGGACACATTCTTGAACTTGCTTGTGGCACAGGAAGATTGCTAATACCAATTGCCAAATCTGGCGTCAGAATTGATGGGTTGGATTCTTCTGAGGATATGCTTGGTGTTCTGCGCGGTAAGGCTAAAAACCTTGGTCTCAACGGGATCGAATTACACAATCAGCCAATGGAAAATTTCAATCTTGCCACACAATATGGAGCCATCTTTGTTGCGAGTGGCTCATTCCAGTTGCTTACTACTACTGAGGACGCCCTGAACTCTTTGGAGTGTATCCGTCGCTGCCTATCGGACACAGGATTCTTGATCCTTGATATTTATGTTCCCTGGGGTGACATCATTACACAGAACTATGACTCCTATCATGTTACAAGAGATGTAAGTCGCCCAGATGGCAAGCGTAGTATTGTGAATGAACGATTTAAGATTAGCATACCAAAACAAATCAAGTATGGGACCTACCGATATGAGTTCTACGATCAAAAGCTTCTTACGCAATGCATTCTTGATGATCTATCCATACGTTGGTATTGGAAGGAAGAGTTTGTGAGTCTTCTGAAAAGTGCTCATTTTTCAAAAATAGAAGTCTTAACGCACTCTGCACAATATGAGGATGGATATAGTTTTGTATTCAAAGCGTCCAAGTAGCAGGGAAATTTACTTTATACTCGAACAAATAATTATGAACGAACCATTTACCAATCAACTATCTCATTGCATCTGTTGCCCGCGGAATTGCGGCGTGAACCGCATTGAAGGCAAACTCGCGGTCTGCAAAATCGGCGCGGAGATTCAAATTTCCCACGCCGGGTTGCATTTCGGGGAAGAGCCGCCCATCTCAGGCACAAAAGGATCGGGAACGATTTTCTTCGCGGGCTGCAATCTGCGCTGTGTGTTCTGTCAGAATTTTCAAATCAGCCAGGAGTTTAAACTTCATCCAACCCGAACGTTGACTATTGACGAACTCGCCGATGAAATGCTGAGACTTCAATCCGAAGGCGCACACAACATCAACTTTGTTTCACCATCGCATATGATTTTCCAAATGGCGGATGCGATCATCACCGCAAAAGAAAAAGGTCTCGCCATTCCAATCGTGTACAACACCAACGGATATGATTCCGTGGATGCGCTTCGACAAATCCGCGGCTTGGTGGACATCTACCTGCCCGACATCAAATACATGGATAACGCGCTCGGCAAACGCTATTCCGCCGTGCTCGATTATGCAGAAATTATCCCCGGTGTTCTGCGAGAGATGCTGGATCAAGTCGGTCATTTGAAAATGGACGATGATGGCATCGCAAGGCGCGGATTGTTGGTGCGGCATCTGGTGTTGCCGGGTCAACTTGACAACACCCGAAGCTGTCTCCGTTTTCTGGCAGATCTCTCGCCGGATATTTTCGTCAGCATCATGTCGCAATATTCGCCTCAACACAAAGCTGGCAAATATCCGGAAATTAACCGAACTCTTTCTCAAGAAGAATATGACGAGATCACCGAATACGCACTTGACCTCGGGCTTGAGAATGCCTTTGTTCAGGAGATTGACAGTCAGACTCAATGCCTGCCGGATTTTGCGCAAGAGAGTCCATTCGACTTTAGTTAATCAGAAAGCGAGACAAAATGTTTGGCAGTCGTGATGAACAGCTCGCAGATTTGGAAACCGCTTACGAAGCCTTTGTACGCACCGTAAAAGAACTTTCGTCAGACGCCTTTCTCGCTTCCCTCGGCGACTGGACGCCGCGCGACATCGCCGCGCATTTCATCGGCTGGAACCGCGTCACGCTGGCTGGATGCAGTACGCTGCGTGAAGGCGCTGAGCCATTTTATTTTTACGATGGAACCAACGATTATCGAAAAGTCAACGCGAAATTTCTCAAGCAATTCCCGTCGCTGGATCGAGAAGTTTTGCTGAAAGAAATGGCAATAACGAAAGATGCGTTGGTTGCGTATTTGAAAACCATCAGCGAAGATGAATGGGAACTCGACACGGGCATTGTCCACTATCGTGGCGGACCAGCAACCGTCGCGCGTAGCACCGATTCGCTGATTCGTGATTATCGCAAGCATCGAGAGGAAATTATCCAGGGAAGCCGCGCATAATCATGACTGCGAGAATGCTCACGCTCCTGGCGCTTACCATTCTTATTTCAGCCTGTTCGCCATGGATGGAGGAATTTGCGCCCACCTCTGCCCCAACGCCTATTGATACAGTAGTAGAGCCAGATTCATTCTCCCCGACTCCCACATTGAACTTTACGGTCATTGCCACCGAAATTCCCACACTCATTCCCACACCTAAACCAATGGCTACCGCAGTTCCCATAAATACAGCGACAGCCACCATGCAGAATACGTTAACTCCCGATGGCATTGAAACCAGCGCCTATGCCCAGATCACCGCACTTTCAGTTGAGGTAAGCACCAGCTTCACGTCATGCGCCAGCACCAACTCTGTCAGCTTCACCGGCACCGTTACATCATCCAACGAAACGGATATTCAATATAAATGGCTGTTATCCGGAACAACATCCTATGCCAGCGCGGTCCGATACGCAAATATCTCTACCGCCGGCACAATGACCATTCGCGGCATCACTCTCAAATTAAAATGCGGAAACTATACTGTTGGCCTACAGATTATCTATCCAAACCCGGTGACTGAAAAAAGGCATTTCTCGATTCCCTAACCCGATCTCCAAAAGCAATTTAATAAAAATGAGCGCTGT
>DATCTP010000329.1:0-2356 GCA_036567885.1 Anaerolineales bacterium
ATTGATAAAGGTCCGCTTGGGACTTTGTTCATCGAGTCAAAGCGCCACATTTTGGATTTTGCCGAATTCAACGATGAAGAAGTCACAAGCTTTGGTGCATTAGCAAGGAAAATCTATGCCGCGCTTCTTCCATTGGTCCACGCGGAGCGGATTTATCAAGTCTCAATGATGGAGGGCATACCGCATTTCCATGCTTGGGTCGTGCCTAGAACAAAAGACATAACAGAGCATGGTGTCGCCTTCCTGGCAAGAGATTTAACGTGCACCGAAGAAGACGCTGTAAAATTAGCAATCGCATTGCGAGAAGCATTGAAATAATGATCGGCGTTTTAAATGTCCACCTGCATCTAACGTGTTCCTCGCTCAAAGAAAAGCGCGGACGAATCAAGCCGTTGATTGCGCGTCTGCGACGCGAGTTCAACGTCTCTGCCGCGGAGATGGATTTGCAGGACTCATGGCAGGAAGCCGTCATTGGCTGCGCGATGATTGGAAACGACCATGCGCATCTTGAACAATCCATGCAAACCGTGGCAAAATGGGTACATGCGAATTGGGAAGACGGTCAAGTAATTGATGAAAAGATAGAAGTGATTTAAATACAGACCCCGAGGAATCCAATATGCAACCATCGCTTGACTCTTTTGATAACGTGGGCAATATCAGAACGCTAATCAATGCCAAAATCAAATACGGGATGATCTATGGCATATTTACTGGCCTGGCTTTTGCGGTTGCGGCTTGGGGGATGGATGGGTACAGTTTATGTCAGGCGCACGCTCTTTTCCCTTGGATGAAATTTGTATTGGGTTCCGTGATCTGTGTCGGTTTGGGAGGGCTGGCTGGGCGAATTGCTGCTTGGATCGATAAAGTCAATATGGCCCTCTTGATTTGGCTGGCCACCTCAGCGATTTTCGGCTGGCTGAGCTTGGAATTGCCTTTTCAACTGGTGCCAACCGTGACTCTATGGTTGAAACCTGATCTAAAAGGTTTACTGCAATTTCCCTTTTATCCGGATTTCCAGGCGCGCTTGGGAGTTGTTTTGGTATGGACTCTGATCATTAGTTTCATCGTCGGCCTTTTACAGCTTCCCACAAGCGAATCAGCCGCCTTCTCTATTTCAATCGTTGGAAAAATCATGCCAGTGGTCCTCAGCGCAATATTGATGATCATTGCGGGCACCGTAGTTGACAGTTTCAATAATGAACCGTTCCGCACCGCGATCACATCCGTCGATTCGGTGATCCAATATACACTCGATCATCAGGGCCAGACGATCGATCCTCAAATCAAAAGTCAATTGCACCTCTCCATTTTGAACAATATTGAGGATCAGGTTAACCGCTCCCGTCGCTTGGTGGTAGCCAACTACGATTCTTCACTACGAGAAGTTCAAGTCATCGTGGAATTCAAAAATACTTCTGTCGAATGTCTTACTGTTTATGGACAACCGAGCTTTTGTGAGAAGGTGATTGCAACTACGCCTTGACAAGATTGTTACAACAGAAACAGTTTCGGAAAATGGCGTTTGCTTTTGATACGTTACAATGATAGACAAGCAAACAAGGAGACTCCATGGATCTAGGATTGAAAGATAAACGCGCACTGGTCATCGGCGCCTCGCGCGGACTGGCTTACGCCACCGCACATCTGCTTGCAAAGGAAGGCTGCCGCGTCGCGATCAATGGACGCGATGAGGCAAAAGTCAAAGCCGCGGCGGAGAAAATATCCAAAGAAACCGGCGCGTCCGTGACCGGCGTGGCAGGAGACGTGGGCAACCCATCGGTGCCGGAAAAAATCATCGAGCAAGCCGTCCAGTTTCTCGGCGGACTCGATTTATTGGTCACCAACGCGGGCGGACCTCCGGCGGGCGCGTTCGATTCGTTCGATGAAGCCACGTGGGAGAAAGCGGTCAATCTTTCTTTCATGAGCCACGTGCGACTCATCCGCGCCGCCCTGCCCCATTTGCGAAAGTCGAAAGCCGCCAGCGTGCTGACGATGACATCATATTCGGTCAAACAGCCGTTGCCCAATCTGGTTTTATCGAACAGCGTGCGGCTTGCGACGATTGGCTTGACCAAAAGCCTGGCGCTCGAACTCGGCGGTCAAGGGATTCGATTCAATTCGATTTTGCCTGGCACAATTGAAACGGATCGCATCCATGAACTGGTAACGTTCCGCGCCCAAAAGAACGGCACCACGCTCGAACAGGAACTCGCCATCGACGCGCAGAAAAGCGTCTTCGGACGAATCGGTCAACCGGAAGAATTTGCGAACGCGGCGGTCTTTCTGCTTTCGCCGGCCGCCTCGTATCTCACCGGCGTGATGCTGACCGTTGACGGCGGACAATATAAATCCA
>DATCTP010000330.1:0-2757 GCA_036567885.1 Anaerolineales bacterium
GGATCGCGATCCGCCCCTACAAAAAACAGATTCTTTTGGCCGCGGCGCGACACCCGGCGAAAAGAATCACATCATTCCCGCCGATGATCACATTCTCGACGACGCCACCACATTGCTGGCTGCACTTCGTCTCGAACGCGAAATAACGCCCGATCCCAAATTGCTTTCTCTATTGCACGTCGCCGGATTGCTAAAGAAAAATATTCCGCAAGCCGAGGCTGTACGAAAATTTCTTGAAGCTTCGCGCTCCGACGCGTTGCAAATGCTGGTCGAAGCGTGGCAATCATCGGAGACATTTAATGAGTTGCGACTCGTGCCCGGCATCATCTGCGAAGGCGAATGGAAGAATCAGCCGCTGGTCACGCGTGAGTTTCTATTGAATTTGCTGGATGCGATTCCTAATGATAAATGGTGGAATCTCAATTCCTTTGTCAATGACATTAAAAAGAAATATCCCGACTTTCAACGTCCCGCCGGAGATTATGATTCGTGGTTCATCAAACGTGAATCGGATGGACAATATTTGCGCGGCTTCGCTCATTGGGATGAAGTGGACGGCGCGCTGATCCGCTTCTTCATCACGGATATTTTATATTCGCTGGGAATGGCGGAATTAGCGGGCCCGCAAGATGGAAAAGAAGTCACTGCTTTCCGAATCACGACTCCCAACTCCCGAAGCTCAAATATCGAAAACGCAAAATTGAAAGTCGCATCGAACGGAAAAATTAGCGCGCCGCGATTAACTCCTCGTTCAGTGCGCTATCAAGTCGCAAGATTTTGCGAATGGGATGAAGAAAAACTGGATGATTATAAATATCGGATCACGCCGCATTCGTTGACCAAAGCCAAAGAGCAAGGCTTGAAAGTTGAACAGCTATTGGCTTTATTGGCAAAACATACTGATGCCGGAATTCCTCCGGTGCTGGTCAAAGCCCTCAAGCGCTGGGAAGTTAACGGAACCGAAGCGCGAGCTGAGACTCAAATCGTTTTAAAGGTCAGCCGATCCGAAGTCCTGGAAGAGCTGCGTAAATCGAAAGCGGCAAGATTTCTCGGTGAGCCGCTCGGTCCAACAACGGTAACGGTCAAAAGCGGAGCCATCCAAAAAGTGATGGATGCGCTGGCAGAAATGGGTTTATTGGCAGAAGGAGATACGAATGAAACAACGGAATAAATTCATCTCGATCGTTTTGATTGCTGCATTGCTGATCCTGGCGATTCCGTTGCGGATCGAATGCGGCGTCATCGGTTATGCCTGCGCTACCGGTCCCGACCCAAGTGGTGTCTACTACACTTATTATGAGGTCAAACCGTTGGGGATAGCCGTGCTCGAAACAATGATTCAGACAGATCTGCATTTGTTCTATTGGTCCGCAGATGAGGCTCATTCTATTCATTAGCCATAGCTTCCAGCCAACAATGGCTGTTTGTCACCATTGAATCGTGATTTCCAAACCGATACCAAGTTGTATAATAATTTCACGATTCCTTTCAAATGGAGATAAATATGTCCAAGCTCGATTGGCTCACGCAAGAAATCAATGGCTTGAAAGATCAAGGCTTGTATAACCGCATCCGCACGATCGGCTCGGCGCAAGGCGCGCGCTTGATCGTGGACGGAAAAGATGTTTTGAACTTTTGCTCGAACAATTATCTCGGCTTGGCAAACCATCCGAAGCTGGTGGAAGCCGCCAAGAACGCCACGAAAAAATATGGCGTGGGTCCCGCCGCGGTGCGCACGATTGCGGGCACAACCGATTTGCATGTTGAGCTTGAAAAGCGTCTCGCAAAATTCAAGGGTGCGGAAGATGTCATCACGTTTCAATCCGGCTTCACAGCCAATATCGGAACGATCTCGGCGCTCGTTGCAAAAGAAGATGTGATTTTTTCTGATCGACTCAATCACGCTTCGATCATTGACGGAAGCCGACTCTCCGGCGCAAAGATTATTCCGTACGATCATAACGATCCGACCGCTCTCGAGGCGGTCATCAAGGAAAATGCCGGAACCTACCGCCGCGCGCTGATCGTCACGGACGGCGTCTTCAGCATGGACGGCGACATCGCGCCTCTGCCCGCTTTGGTTGAAGTCGCGAAGAAATATGACATTATGTTCATGGTGGACGATGCGCACGGCGAAGGCGTTTTGGGCAAAGGCGGACGCGGCATCGTGGATCATTTCAACTTGCATGGCAAAGTGGATATCGAAGTCGGCACGATGTCGAAAGCCTTCGGCGTGGTCGGCGGACTCGTCGCAGGCAATAAAGTCATCATCGAATGGCTGCGTCAGCGCGGACGCCCGTTCCTATTCTCGTCGGCGGTCACCGCTCCGGATGCCGCGGCTTGTCTCGCGGCAGTTGATTTGCTGGAAGAGTCAACGGCGTTAGTGGATAAGCTTTGGGACAACGCCAAATACTTCAAAGCCGAAATGAAGAAACTCGGCTTCGACACTGGCGTCAGCGAAACGCCCATCACGCCCATCATGCTCGGCGAAGCGACACTCGCACAACAATTCAGCCGCGAACTTTTTGAGAACGGCGTGTTTGCCATGTCCATCGGATTCCCAACGGTGGCAAAAGGCAAAGCGCGCATCCGCGTGATGATCTCGGCTTCGCATGACCGCGATGATTTAGGTCAGGGCTTGGAAGCGTTCGCGAAGGTTGGAAAGAAGTTGGGAGTGATATAACCTATTCTCGAAGCGATCCTGTGGCAACGAAACCCGATCCGAATATCCATCATCGCCGCTCTATCCGTTTGAAA
>DATCTP010000331.1:0-3596 GCA_036567885.1 Anaerolineales bacterium
TGGCTGAACATATGACGGAGAGTTGGACAACCGTCCCACATTTTTATTTGATGCGTGAAGTGGACGCCAGCAGTTTGCTTGAATGGCGCAAGCATATTGTTGATACTGTTGAAAAGCGCATCGGTATCAAACCAACTTATACGGATTTGTTTGTAAAGATGATTGGCGTCGCGCTTCGAGATCATCCGCGTTTGAATGCGGCATGGACGGATGTTGGTATTCAATGGAATCAAGATATCAACATTGGCATCGCCGCCGCGGTGGATGACGGCTTGATCGTGCCGGTGATTCGGAATGCAGATCATTTATCTATCGGCGAAATTACGGTGCAGAGAAAGGATTTGGTGGAGCGCGCCCAAAACCGTAAACTTCGTCCCGCTGATATTTCCAATGGAACGTTCACGTTATCCAATTTGGGTATGTACAACGTGGACGCGTTCAATGCAATTGTCAACACGCCGCAAGCGGCTATTCTGGCGCTGGGGCGCATCGCGGACCGCGTCGTGCCGGTGAACGGCATGGCGGTAATCAAACCCATGATCGTGATGACGCTATCCTGTGATCATCGTGTTGTGGATGGCGCACGCGCGGCACAGTTTCTGGATGATCTGGCAAACTTGATCGAGGATCCCTGGAGATTGCTGTCGTGAATTCTTTCGGTGTTTATCCCGGGTATGGATGCCCGCGATAATAAAATTCCAAAGGAGGAAGAGATGTTTAAAAAGATCGTGTTTGTTCTTGCGTTGGTCGCGGCTCTGATGCTTGCGTCCTGCGCCCCAGCTGCCACACCGACGTCTGCACCGCCCACCGCAGCTCCCGCCACGGCGGCTCCGGCTCCCACCACCGCCGCGACGGCTACCCAGGCGCCTCCCATCAAGATCGGGATTTCGCTTTCGCTTTCCGGCGATTTCTCGGCGGATGGTCAGGCGTTCCAGCAGGGTTATCAGCTTTGGGCTGATAATGTAAACGCGAATGGCGGATTGCTGGGCCGCCAGGTGCAACTGGATATTGTTTCGGATGCCAGCAGTGCGGATCAAGTCCAGACCAATTACCAGAAACTCATTACCGTTGACAAGGTTGATCTGGTCTTTGGTCCGTTCTCCACGTTATTGACCAAGCCATCCTCCGTGGTTGCCAATCGTTACGGCTACGCCTTGGTGGAAGGCGCTGGCGGAGGTCCATCGGTCTTTACGCAGGGATTGAATAACGTTTTCGATGTTTCCCTGCCGGTGGCAAACAACCTGACCAGCTTCGTGCAATATATTCAGTCATTGCCCGTGGGTCAACGTCCGACCACGGCGGCGTATGCCACGGAAGATGATCCGTTCACTCAGCCGCAAGTTGACCTTGCTAAATCACAATTGGAAGCTGCTGGCGTAACGACCGCTTCGTATCAAGTTTATCCGGCAGAGACCACCGACTTCAATCCAATTGGCGACAAGATCATCGCCTCCAAGGCGCAAATCGTGGTGGTTGGCACATTGCTTCCCGATGTCACCGCGTTCATTCTGAGATTCAAACAACAGCATTACAACCCTCAGGCTTTCATCGCAACGGCCGGACCTGATCAAGGAACGCAATTCCTGCAAGCGATTGGCGGCGCGGCTTCCGCGGAAGCGATCATGGTGCCAAATGGCTGGTATCCAGAATCCACGAATCCCGGCAATGCTGATATGGTCAAGGCGTATATTGCCAAATATGGCGGCACGCCTGACGGCATCAGTTCGGACGTGCCCGAAGCGTATTCAGTGGGTCAGGTCGTGGCGCAGGCTGTGACAAAGAATAACAGTCTCGATAACGCCAAGCTCATCGCGGAGCTGCATTCCGGTGATACGTTCCAGAGCGTTCAGGGCGATGTCAAATTCGACTCGACCGGGCAGAACGTTGCCGCTTTGGCGTACCTGTTCCAGTGGCAGAAAGGCTCGTTGGTCCCGGTATTTCCAACGAATGCCCAAGGCGCAGTGGCTCCTGAATTCCCCAAGCCGAACTGGCCTTAGTCTGTGTTTTTCTAAATGATTATCGTGGATTCCAAGAGACTTCTCTTGGAATCCACGATAGAGAAAAGACTCTCCATTGAGGAGGCAGGTTTTATTATGAACTTAATAATCGAGGCGGTCATCACCGGTGTGCTTAGCGGAGGGGTATATGCTTTGATGGCGTCTGGTTTGACGCTTATCTTTGGCGTTATGGAAATCATCAACATTGCGCAGGGTGCATTGGTGATCCTCGGCGCATATTTGAGCTATATTTTGCAGAAGGATTTCAACATTGACCTTTTCGTGGGATTGCTTATTACCATGCCGATCATGTTTCTTCTGGGGCTTCTTCTGGAAGTGGTTTTGATCCGCCCGTTGAAACGGGATCGCACCATGCTCTCCATTCTGGTCACCTTTGCTGTGGCACTGATCATCGAAGGTGTTCTTGGCGTCGTTTTCGGGACAAATTATGTCCAGATGCATGCTTGGTATATTGACGGCTCTTTTGAGATTGCCGGATTTTATCTTCCGTATATTTATGTTTTTGGTTTCATCCTTAGCATTGTTCTGCTGACGGGTCTTTATCTGCTCTTGTATCAGACAAAATTTGGCTACGGTCTGCGCGCATCCATGCAAAATCGTACGGCTGCTGAACTCATCGGCATTGACGTGGAACGAGTCTCTGCCATCACGTTTGGAATTGGCGTGGCGCTCGCCGCGGCGGGTGGTATGGCATACGGTGCGACGAGTGCATTCAATCCTGCGAGCCATTTGGATCTGATCTCCCGCCTGCTGGTCATTATCATTCTGGGCGGCATGGGAAGCATGAAAGGCGCGCCGATCGCATCCATCGTGATGCTTGTTATCGAAGATGTAACCTCAGTGCTGTGGTCTCCGGTTTGGGCGAACACGGTTTTCTTTGCTCTGTTGGTCGTTGTCTTGTTGGTGCGGCCACGCGGACTCTTCGGTCAGCTTGAAAGCAGGAAGCAATGAAAATTGTCAGCAGCCTTTTCCTGGTTTTGCTTTTCGTGCTGGCACTAGCCTTTCCTTTTGCTTTTCCAAACCCCGCCATTACAACGATTGCGGTCTTTACTTTGCTTTTTGCAGCGGCTGCAACCGGTTGGAATATTTTTTCGGGATATACCGGTTATATTGCGCTCGGTCACGCTGTTTATTTTGGAATTGGCTCGTATGCCATTGCTCTGATGTGTCAGGATTGGAAAATTCCCGGCGGCTATGCTCCGTTTTATTTTG
The DNA here is from genome assembly GCA_036567885.1 of Anaerolineales bacterium. Lineage (GTDB taxonomy): Bacteria > Chloroflexota > Anaerolineae > Anaerolineales > Villigracilaceae > Fen-1038. The sequence goes on from DATCTP010000331.1 coordinate 3,231, forward strand.
TCCCGTTGGCAGGGTTGGTCGCCGCGATCTTTTCTATAGTGTTCGGATGGATTGCGCTTCGCACTCGCCGTCATGCCTTTATCGTGATCACGATTGCGACGTTTTTTATTATGCAACTGATGGCTTACAATTTGCGCTCAATCACGAACGGATCTGCGGGAATCAGTTTGCCGCTTCCGCCGCCGACCTGGACCGGGAACGGATTCAACATCCCGTTTTATTACGCGGCCCTGATTATTCTTCTGGTCGCCCTTGCCGCTTCGTGGTGGGTGCGAAACTCGAAATATGGTCTGGGATTGCTCGCCATTCGCGATGACGAAGACCGCGCGCTGGGACTCGGCGTGAACACCGGCCCGTTCAAACTGG
>DATCTP010000332.1:0-4711 GCA_036567885.1 Anaerolineales bacterium
CGAATGCATCAAGACTGCCGATATTTCCTACGGATAAGAACTGGGTCAGGTAACCAACCAGCGGCACAAAGACAATTAAAAAAACCAACTGTTTCCTTGGTTTGGGAATCTCATACTGGGAAAGATATGCGCCGAAGCCAAACGCGTCGATGTGCGAAAAAGGCAAGGCGTAGATTCCATACCAGGCTCCACGCGCAACAAACGAGAACGGATGGATCTGATACGCAATGGCGAATCCCAAACGGAAAAGCAATCCAGTGATAATTGCTGTAACGAATAATTGTTTCATCCACTTTCCAGGGACGAGGAAGATCAGAAGAGGCCAGAGTATGTAAAACTGTTCTTCAATACAAAGTGACCAGAAGTGGCTCAGAAAAATAGAAAGATTGTTGGTCGTCATCCAAAAAAAATTATAGATATAACTAACTGCAAAGGGAAATTGAGCGCGGAACAATTCCATTTGAGGAACCGCAAAGTTCGCATTCTCCAGCCAGGAGGTCAATGCCAGCATCCCGAAAAGATAAAAATAATAGAGCGGAAAGATGCGAAGGAAGCGGCGCCCATAAAACTTGACAAAATAATCCCTCGTGGAAAATCGTTTCTTCAAATCAAGCAAAATGCCGGTGATCAAAAAACCGGAAAGGACAAAAAAAAGCTGTACTCCCGCCCAGCCAATCCCTAGATTATCTGAATGGAGTAGAAACACCATCAAAAAAGCAATAGCTCTTAATCCGTCCAGACCGGGATACATGCCCATCTCCTGACAAGGTTATTCATCGCCGCCCATTATACCGAATCCCATTTATAAAGTTTCGGTGGCAGGTAGTGGTTGAAAAGTAAGTGATGATAAGATAGGTAACATGATCCAAAAAATGTACTGCTGTCGAGTGCGCGGAAGCACAAACATTGTCAAACGGCTCAAGCAACAGCAATATCATTGTAAAGACTGCGGAGCACGTCGCGTGCTGGCGTCGAAACGAGAGGCAAAGAAACGCAGAAAGCAATCATCCTCAAAGCCTACCAAGAACGCATAAGTTTGCGCGGTTTGGAGAGGGTTTTTGAAGTGGCTCGCCAAAGTATTTCCAGATGGATTATCGAGCATGTCAAAGATCTGCCCGAATTGAAAGATACGGTGCTGCCTGCGGAACCGGGCGATGTCTTGGAATATGATGAAGCCTGGAGCTTTGTGCTCAAGAAAACCAATCAATATGGGTTGTGGACGGTGATGTGCCGTCGAACCCGGCAAATTATCGCCTTTGTGATCGGGGATCGTAGCGAAGCAACCTGTTGCCGTTTGTGGAACAAGGTCCCAATGGAGTATCGCGGTTGTCTTTCCTACAGCGGCTTCTGGGATGCCTATCAACTTGTCTTTCCAGTAGAAACGCACCACTGTGTTGGTAAAGGCAGCGGACAAACCAATCCTATGGAACGCTGGTATTGCACCTTGCGACAATCCTGTGCACGTTGCGTCAGAAAGACATTGTCCTTTTCAAAATCCAATGCTATGCACGAAATCGTAACCAGACTTTTTATCATTCACCACAATCTGTCACTTGCCACTTGACCACTACCCAAAAGTTTATGGCGTGGGTGTTTCAGAGGGTTCCAGTGTAGTCGTTGAAGACATCGTCGATGGCGTGGCGGAAGGTGCCAGCGAGGGATTCTTTGTTTGAAGGAATTTAACCTGCATTGGCAGCGCCGGTAGAAGCTCTTGCCCTCAGTGTTGCAATAGCTTGCGGATTGGGAGTCGCACCGCCACTGCCAAATCCGCGTTGGACACCACCTCCCTAATAGACAAATCAATTGGACTTCGCACAATAAAAAGTCATCAATTCGCTTATATCAACAATCGCATTGTGCGGACTTAATTTGTTCAGTCTATAAGATGTAGAGTAGCGCTTTGTGAAGTGGGAACCGCATAATCAGCGTTTTTATGGAATTTGATCCTTGTTTCGACGGCTATGCTGTGGGTATATAAAGGTGCCCCTGGCGGGAATCGAACCCACATCTCGGCCTTAGGAGTGCCTTGCACTGTCCATTGTGCTACAGGGGCATAAGGAAATTATATCAAAATGGTAACGTCATTGCGAGTTCGTCGGAAAAGCAATCTCTTTGTTGCGAACAGGGGCTTGCTACACAATGACATTCAAATCAAGCTTTCCTTTGAAGGATCAAGCGGTTATATAACCATGATACTCCAAACGCCAGCAATAATCCGCTTGCCACGTCCGCGACATAATGCTGTTTGATCAGCACCGTGGACGCAACGACCAACGCCGCCCAAATGGATGCAGCAATTCCCACGCGGCGGTCAAAGCGGAACCAGTGAATAGCCATAATCGTGGAGATCGAAGTATGCAGACTCGGAAAGTCGTTGAAGGGATTATCACCCGCGTAAACGTTTTGGATCATGCGGGTAAATAGATCGGTGCCGGTGAGAACCGGACGAATCACTTCCGTCTGAAAAAAGAAATAGAAGAAGTAACTGACAAACCAGGCGGTGATCATCGCCAGACATGCGGATTGAAACACCCTGGTTCGGAATAACAAAAACACAATGAGCGAAAAGTACACTACATAATTGAGCGAAACATACGGGACGACGAACGGCCTCACCACCGGCAGTGCATCGTCAATCGGAGTCCTGAGAATCCAAACTGCAGGACCGTGATTCAATAGATCATAAATTTCATTGGTGAAATAAACGGCGACTGCCAACAAAATATTGATGATGGCATTGCGCCACCCGGTGCCGAAAATGCCTTCACTAAAATATTTTTGGAACGATTCGTTCATCGGGCAATCTCCTGATAAGGTATTGGATGAATGGCAATAGTATAGAACTGATTTTGCCAAATGCGAAGCCCCTGAAATTTGTAATTTCAGGGGCTTCGCATTTGGATTCAATAGGAGCACATCTCTGTCAATTTCTCGACGCAATCGGTTTCAAGTACGAATCAAGCAAGGCATCCATCTGTTCGAACGACTCGCAGACGAAGAACATCGGGTTGAACGCGTAAACCGTCTTGGGAATCAAGGCAATCGTCTCCACATCGAACGGAGCGATAATCACCTCGCCGCCGAAATATCCTTCGTGAGGAATTCCCAACTTTTCATATAGCGCGTGGACCACGTTCCAGCCTGTCTCTTGCGACGACATCTGTCCGTGTTGATGCAAATCATTCACGCCATTGATGACGCGATGGATTTCATCCTTATGCGCAAAGAAATGTTTTTGGATTTGCTCAAAGACCTTGCCGGTGTAATCAATCACGCCATCGCGTCCCAGTCGGTAAAATTCCATGATGGTATTTGTGAGTTCGGCACGGCCCGAAATCGTCCCCGCGCCGAATACTTTAAGACGGTTGTTTTCGATCACCAGTCCAAACTCGGTGCTATACCACGCCAAGCGCTTGATGACTTCCCGTTCTTCCTGCGTCGCTTTCATGTAGGCGGGCGCAAATTTATCCTCGATGCGCGCGTAGAAGGTTTGAGTCAGATACGGCAGATGACCGAAGATATCGTGGAACATATCCGGTTCCGGCGTGAATTCCATTTGGTCGTGCGTCCGCAAGTAATCGGTGATCAGAAAAATCTGCTGGGCGAACTTTTTATACCAGTCATCAGCGGGCGTGTAACGGATCGCAGTTCGTTCGATCCGCCATCCGGTCCGCGGAGTAATGCGTTCGTTGAGATGCGCCACCGTCGGGATGCGAAGCGGATCCAGCCGCAACCGCGCCATTCCATCTATATATTCCTGGCAAATATGTTCCAGCAAATAAGGCTGATGAATTCCTGCAAATAGGTCAGCCCAAATCGAATGTTGCTCGTCGGTAAAAGTGATCTCTTGAGTTTGAGTTGTATATTCCCGGCTTGGATCAAGTTGTTGCTCGGCAATATCTCCCGTATAGATTGGTGCTTTTTGATTCGTGGTCATAGTTTCACCTTTCTGTTGAAATGACTTTCATAGCGGGGAATACTTATAGCGTAAAGATATTATCACTTCCGAAAATCGGCGTCAAGAATTGGATAAAGAAAGTCTAATTATTGCCATCACAACGCCGCAATGATAAAATTCTCTCCATGGATGAATTGCCTTTGCGCGGCAAAACGATTCTGGTGACCGGCGCCGCCCGCCGCGTCGGACGTATGCTTGCGCTGGCTTGCGCGCGCGCCGGTGCGGATGTCATCATCCATCATGGACATTCGGTGGGACAGGCTTTGGATGTTCAAAAAGAAATCGCCTCGCTCGGATGCCGAGGCTGGATTCTCACTTGCGACCTTTCCAAAACCGACGAAGTTGCCCGTCTAATTTCTCAGGCGAATGAGATCAGCCCACTTTATGGATTGGTGAACAGCGCGGCGGTCTTTGAGCCGCTTTCGCTGGAGCAGACCACACTAGCCGATTGGGAACGACACATGGCAATCAATTTCACCGCGCCATTCGTGTTGAGCCAGGCATTTGCAAAACAAGTTCCCGATAACGGTGAAGGCCGTATCGTCAACATTTTGGATTGGCGCGCCTTGCGTCCGGGTGCGGATCACTTTCCTTATACTGTGAGCAAAGCCGCGCTGGCAGCAATGACAAAATCATTGGCAGTCGCGCTGGCGCCGCGCATCACGGTGAATGGGCTGGCATTAGGCGCCGTCCTTCCGCCGGTGAATGAATCAGCGAGTGAAAAAATGATTGAGGAAGTGCCCGCTCACCGCT
>DATCTP010000333.1:0-8276 GCA_036567885.1 Anaerolineales bacterium
CGCGCGTCGTTGTAGTGACTTCCGCAATGTCCGGCGTGACCAACCTCCTGCTCGATAGCGCCTCGCAAGCCGCGCGCGGAAATATCGAGTCGCTCCTTGACGCAGAAAAGACTTTACGTGAAAAACATTTCGCCATGGCGAATGCGCTCGTTCAGAACGAAATACTTTGCTTAGAAACCAAGCAAGAGATCAACGCGCTGATTCTCTCCTTCGTGGATCTGTGTAAAGCAATTGCCGTGCTCGGCGAAGCCAGTCCACGCGCGTTGGATGCAGTGGCATCGCTCGGCGAGCGGATGAGTGTCCGCTTGTTGGCTGCGATTGTGGAGAATGCGGGCATCCAAGCCAAAGCGATTGAAGCGACCGAGTTCATCATCACGAACGATCATTTTCAAAATGCGCATCCGGATTTTAAAGTGACGACCGAGAAAACACGTTGTTTTTTGAATCCGTTATTGAATGAAAACATCGTTCCAATCACCACCGGTTTCATCGGCGCGACGCCTGAAGGCGTGGTGACCACTTTGGGCCGCGGCGGAAGCGATTATTCCGCGGCGATCATCGGCGCGGTTCTGCCGGCGGATGATGTTTGGATTTGGACGGATGTGGATGGCGTCATGACCACGGATCCGCGCATCGTATCGTCGGCGCGTACGCTGCCTGAAATTACATACAGTGAAATCGCCGAACTTGCCTATTACGGTGCGAAAGTCCTGCATCCCAAAACGATCCGCCCGGTGGTCGAAGCAGGCATCGGACTTCGCATCTGCAACACATTCAATCCATCGAATCCCGGCACGCGTTTGATCGCGAATGCAAAATCCAACGGCAAACCCGTGAACGGACAAGTCGTCAAAGCCGTGACAGCCATTCGCAAGCAAAGATTGATCACGGTCGAAGGACGCGGGATGCTGGGCATCCCTGGCGTGGCAGCGCGCGCTTTCGCGGCAGTTGCTTCCACCGGCACGAGTGTGCCGTTGATCACGCAAGCCTCATCGGAACAATCCATTTGTTTCGCGGTGCCGGACGAGAGCGCCGTACCTGTGGTCAATGCGCTTGAAAAGGTTTTTGCCAGTGAACTTGAAGAGAGGGACATTGACCGCATCTGGAGGACAGAAGATGTTTCGATCATCACGGTCGTCGGTGTGGGAATGATTCACACGCCCGGTATCGCGGGACAGATTTTTTCGCAACTTGGAAAGAACAACGTGAACGTTCTTGCCATTGCGCAAGGTTCTTCGGAAGTTTCCATCAGTATGGTTGTCAGCGCCGCGGATACTGAGAACGCGGTGAAGTCATTGCATGAATTGATTGTTAAGTAAAAAAGGAGAATCGATTATGTCATCATCACAAATTCCTGTTGCAGTTCTCGGCGCGACCGGCTCGGTCGGTCAGCGATTTATTTCATTACTCGATAAACATCCGTGGTTCAAAGTTGTGGCGTTAGCTGCGTCGGATCGTTCGATTGGACAACCTTACGCACAGGTTTGCCGTTGGGTATTGAATGATCCCATGCCTGAATACGCGCGCAACTTGGTTGTCGTTCCCGCAACGCCGGAAGCGGTCAATGCAAAAATAGTTTTCTCCGCCCTGCCAGCGGATCTTGCCAAAGACCTTGAACCACAATTTGCGCAGGCCGGATTTGCAGTTTGCTCGAACGCCTCATCGTATCGCCGCGCGGATGACGTGCCGCTGCTGCTGCCTGAAGTCAACGCCGATCATATTCAATTGGTCAAACAGCAACGCCAACAACGCGCTTGGAGCGGATGCATCACCACCAATCCAAATTGCACCAGCACAGGTTTGACGGTTGCGCTCAAGGCGCTCGACGATTCCTTCGGCGTGAAAAAAGTTTTTGCGGTTTCATTGCAGGCGCTTTCGGGTGCAGGTTATCCCGGCGTGCCTTCGCTCGATATCAACGACAACGTCATTCCAAACATCGGCGGCGAGGAAGACAAAGTGGAATGGGAGCCGCGCAAAATGCTTGGCAAGCTGGATGGAAATAAAGTTGAATTAGCAGATATTGGATTCAGCGCTCATACGAATCGCGTGGCGGTGACGGATGGACATACCGTGTGTGTCAGCGTGGAACTTTCGCATCCAGCCGAACCCGAAGCGGCCGCGCGTGCCATGCGCGAGTATCGCGCCCCGGCGTCCGCGCGCGAACTGCCGTCGGCACCACGACCCGTTATCGAGGTCCGCGAGGAAGCGGACCGCCCTCAGCCGCGACTCGACCGTTTAACGGGTAAAGGCATGACGACTGTTGTCGGCCGTATCCGCCGCGATCCGCTTTTGACACTGAAGTTCGTCGTGTTGTCGCACAACACCATCCGCGGCGCGGCGGGGGGATCGATTTATAATGCCGAATTATTAGTGAAGGAGAATCTATTGGAATAGAAACATAGCCACTCTGCATCATGATTGAAAGATATGAGCAATGAATAACCCGAAGGATTGGTGTAGTGGCTGCAAGAAATAGTCCATTGAGTCAACGACCCCCTCAGCTTGTGGGAGCCTTTGTTCGTCTTAAGGTTTTGGAGTTCTCAGCGGAATGGGCGTCATCAACGGGATTTGGGATAGATCCATGCGCGGATCGATACTAAGATTTGCCGCTTGTATCCAGCATCGTTGGTAGAAATAGGGATTGATAATGATGTACCAGCCCGGCAGGCTTCCAACCCCAACTAATTGAACTTGCGCGCCTTGCTCGATGTTGCTTTCCAAGTTGTAGCCGGGGCCCGGACCAAACCAGCATGGCGCAAAATTTATAACGGTAGGCGGTTGGATTGGTTTGCTCGTGGGTGTGACGGTGGCAGGAATCGCTGTTTGCGTTGGAGTGGCGGAAGGTTTGGGCGTTGGCGCTTCCGCGGTTCGAGTTAACGCAATGGGCACGCCGATAGCGATGTTCGTTGCCAGTTGATCTGCCGCGGACGGAGTCGCTTTGGGAATACAGGCTGTGCTGACAAGAATCGTTGCAAGGCCAATGACCATCAGGCGCTGAAATCGTGCGTTCATATCATTTCCAATCGAAGGGATGAGGTAGATTCGGGATCATGAACCATATTAGTACTCTTCTTTGGTTGCCTTGTCAAAAAATCAGGGACCGGGTGTTCCGGGCGTCATGACCGGATATTTGGTCATGTCGGTTCCAGCGTGGATGCTGAGATTTTGCGCTTGTATCCAACAGAGTTGACGGAAATACGGATTGATGATGATATACCAACCCGGCACGCTTCCGATCCCTTTCAAGTCCACGCGCTGACCTTTGCTGATATTGCTCACCAAAACATAGTTGGAACCTGGACCGCGCCAGCATCCGGCGAAGTTCACAACGAGTGGCGGTCTGGGCACGCCGGTTGGGGTGATGGTCAGAGTGGGGGTTGAGGTTGTTTTCGGCGTAGGTGTAACCGGGGGCGTGGCCGAAGAGGCGGAGGCTGTGCCGGTTATCGCCGCGGACACCAACTGCGCCACCGTGGTGCCCATGCTATCCACTGGCGGCGTAACCGGAGGGGCAGCCTGACCCGCGCAGCCCGTGATGAACAAAATCAGCGCGACGCTCAACGCGGCAGACTTCAAAAAATGCGGCTTCATGATCAACTCCTGTTCAAAGAATTACAGGAAGCAACCATATCATGAACCCTGTCCCTCACGCAAGTGCAGTAGGGTCTTCTCAAAGTCGAAAGTGCCCGCGGATTTACGCTAATCTTCGCAAATCGTTTAAAAATTAGCGGACAAAAAGAGCGCTATCCTGACTTTCGGAAAGCCGTGAAGCAAGATGGTTTTAAGCGATTTCTTGTTGGATGGGTTTCTTCAATAACCATGTCAATAAACCGGCGTACACCATTTCGTCGGCGAAGATTTCCAGTGTATGCGTCACGCGGAGAACCGGCGCAAGCCAATAGGCGCTCAGCATACCCAGTCCGCCCACCAAGATAAACAACGTCAGACCCAAGGCGAGGAACAAGCGGATGTTGGAAAGCCTCCACGTAATCAAAACCGGCAAACATACCAACAAGAATAACAGACTGCGTAATGCCAGCACCGGCAGGATTTGATCCCAACCCGGCAATGCAAGCAGGCTTGTGTCTTGACGATAATAAGGAATCACGATGGGCGCGATCAGGCTTCCAAAAAGAAGATATGCTAATGGAAAGGCAAAGCATCCAGCCGCCAAACGCCATGCCCAACTGCCACGGGTACGAGTTGCGAAGTAAGTCCGGGCTTGGGCGAGGAAATTCACGCCCTGCGTCGCTGGCGGGAAGAGCCATGCAACCGCGCCACTGCACAGCAACAGGGCTGGGATATAAAGCACGACCGTGTAAAGAGACTCGGCTCCCATCGTGGTGAAAATTGCCGCTTCAAAGTAATTGTTTATGCCATACGCGATCCAACTGAGAAAGAAGAGGATCAGCCAGCGGGAAAGGAAGCCGCTCGAAAGTCCGCGTGAGAGCGCCGCCAACCCTAATGCCAAGATCAGGCTCCCCAAAAGTGTGTATTGGAGAATGGTCGCCTGATCTGCGCCTGCGGGCATATCCGGCGTTGAGAATCCGATCCAAGTTGCCAGCCAACTGCCCGGTATAAAGCCGATAAAGAAGAGCAGACCGCAGACCGGCGCCTTCCAAAAATAGTGAATCCAAGATGTGGATTTCATTTCCTGTTCTCCTTTGTAATAGACCTCTTGCGAAAGTCCCAAGTAGGTCAGGCTTGTAGCCTGACGGTTTTCGAAAACGGAGGCTTTGGCGGGTTACAAACCCGCCCTACAAACACTTATGCAAGAGGTCAAATGTTTCTCGTTATGATTTACGGAGTAATCCTTATGGATTGAATCAGCAAATCCAATAGGTTAAGTGTGGGGACAAAATCAGTAGGTGCCTGGGCGTTGAGTTGAACGGTGACCGCGTTATAGTAGCCCTTCCAATCCGCATTGGGATCGCCCATATTGGGAAATGCAACGCCGCCAATGGAAACGGCTGAGGCGGGGTCGCTGGTTTCTCCGAGCAATGGTGAAGTGATCGGAAGGATGGCAATGATGTAATAGGCTCCATCACTGGTTAGACCCTGGAATTCATAGAACAGGTCGTGGTTGTTGGCGGATGCAGCGTATTGGGCATATTCGGTCAGGAAGCGCACGCCTCGTCCGCTTTGGAATGTAACGATCTGAATATTGGAAGCAAACACCTGCGCGGCGTTGAAGAACGGCACAGTGGGCAATTGGTCACTGTTGATGGATGCGCCGGGATTGCCTAAGATGTTATTCAAGCGATGGATGTTTTCGAATGCGGCGGGGACAAGTTCAGCATAGGCTTGCGCCGGGTAAATGAAGATCTGCGGCTTATGGAATTTTCCTTGCAGGACATACCCGTTCAGATCAATCTGAGTGTGACCGGGTGTCAAGCCCCAGTAGGGGACATCCTGCCCATCGGCGCGCGAGAGTTGGCTGCCGCTTATTCCGCTGGACAAGCCTGAAGGCAGGACCAGGCTCAATGGTCCGAAAGATGCGCTTGTTCCACTCGGAGGTGGCAGTGTGGTTGTCGTTTCACTTGGAGCTGATGTCGCTGGAATTTGTGTGGGCGCTGCAATATTCGTGGGAGCCGGGTTCGTGGGGATCGCTACCGTCGCTGAGCTGCAAGCCAGTATCACGAGAATAATCATAGAGATGAATAAGTAAACTTTTTTCATGGCTAAATTTCCTTTCAGGTACTATCCTACTCATCGGGAATGAAAAACTCCCCTGACTTCGGGAGAGTTTTTGAACTGGTCAAGCGGACAGGCTATTCGCGGTGTCGTCAAGGGCGGAGCCGGAAGCGAATTTGTTTTGTGATGCAGCCGTAATAGGATGGTTAACTGAAAGCTTGACCGATAATAAAAGCAAGCATTCCCAATAAGCCGCCGAGGTAAATCCAGCGCATATATCCGCGGCCCTCTTTAGGCGTTTGGCTCTTGAGAAGCTTGGCTGTAAAGAAGAGCACCAGCAAGTCGGTGATGGAAATGACAACCAGATAAGCTATTCCCAGCCAGCCCAGGAAGACCGGGATAAAACTGATCAAGACGATAAGCACAAACACGGCGCCCGAAATACGAAGCGCTGCGTTCTTTCCCAGCATGATCGCAATAGACTTTGAATTTCGTTTCTTATCGCCCTCTACATCCATTGCATCTCCGGCGATTTCCTCCGCTAGATCGATCAAAAAAGCGATCAGGCTGAAGAACCAAACCAGCCTGTTGAAGGGCTGTCCAACGGTGATACCTCCAAGAATGACGGTGAACGCAACCGACGAAGCAACCATGAGATTGCCCAATAGCCCTGTTTGTTTAAAGCGCCAGTTATAGAGGAAACCCACCCACCAAAAAATAATGGAAAGGATCAAAGCATAGAAGCCAATCACCAAGGAAGCGGCCAGACCGATCATCGTCGCAAGAATGGTCAGGATAATGGCCTCGGATGGTGAAATTACTCCCGATGGCAGCGGACGCTCTGGCGCGTTGACCTTATCCACTTCGAGATCGAAATAATCATTGGACACAAGAGCGGAACCCGATATAAAGAAACCACACATAAACCCAAGAAGTGCTTCTCGAATGGATGGGAAACGTCCAAGCCCAATGAATTCCCCTAGGATGATGCAGACCCCAGCCGCGAATGGAAGCTCTGGTCGAAATAGTTGAATGAATCCTTTGATTTTCTTTTCTAAGATCATTTTGGTATGGCTCTCCTTTGAAAATTATGTCGAAGTGAAGATAAGGTTGTTCTCCTGCTTACTCCTTCGGCCACTTGACAATTGCTTTATCGATCTCTTTCATCAATCTTATTGTTTCTTTCAATGCCACAACCACACGTTGATAATGTGTGATGTCATCGCTTGAAAGCGTGCGACCTTTGCGATCTTTCAGCCATTTGTCGCAGACTTGATACCCGCCGACTTTGAATTCCCAAACGGCTTCGGGTACATTGCCGAAGTATTGGTTCTCGTTGATCCACACGCGGCTTGAGACTTCCGAAGTCTTGCCCACACGCTTCGCTTCGGGGTGCCTCGCGAAGACTTCGGAAGTCTGGAATGAAACAGGCTGTCTGCGTTGTGTACTTCAGCTTCCTCTGGCGGTGCAACGGCGAAATTTTTTCTTTCTAAGCAGGGACCTTCAAAATCCCTAAAGCGGCCAACGTTCCCATTACCGACATGAGAATCACGAGCACAAACAGGATGCCCAGAACCCAATTCAGCCATTTCTTTTCGGGATGATGAACCCAGTAGAACAAAATCGCGGAAAGCAGGAAAGCCTGTGGCACGACTTCAAGGTAGTTGGTGATGGATATCGGGAGAATAGTGTAGATTGCTCCCTCCACGGAGCCGGTTGCCGCGGCAAATGTGGAAAGGATTCCCAATGCCACCAATACCCACCACAAGATCAGCCAGCCGTTCTTTTTGCCGAAGAAAATCTCCCGCAAGGGATAAAATGCCAATGCAAAGATCAATCCACGAATGGGTTGAAGCCCGACTCCCGCCGCTGTCCACGGACTGCTCGTGGGGCGCATGAAGCACGCCAACGCTCCTGATGCGAACGTCTCGGAATAATGCAGCAGGTTGAGCGCCAGAATCCCCATCAGGAAGTAGGTGAGCGTGTGTACCACGCTGGTCTTGACGATGAGACTCCACACTGTAGGTTGACTTGATGTATTCATTTTTATTCTCCTCTCCGCCCAGAATAACCAGTCACCCGGATGATTGCAAGTGATATTTGTCCCCCGTTTTTGCAGGAAGATAATCTCCTGAAGCGATCAACTATTCATTTTCCTCGGAACAAATTGCCCAGCGCCTCATCCCAACAACGCCTTCTCGAATTTCTCTTTGGCTTCCTGCCATTCTTTGACAGATGCAGTTATAGCTTGCAAGGTCTGGCTGTTTGCTTGACTTCAAATCAGGTTATCATGCCGCACTATTGATTTTTTGCAAAAATGCTTGCCAGTCACTATTCTCAACCCACCATCCCAAAATGAATCGATTGCGTTTTCCATTTGACCTCATGCATAAGTGTTTGTAGGGCGGGTTTGCAACCCGCCAAAGCCTATGTTTTCGAAAACCGTCAGGCTATAAGTCTGATCTACTTGGGACTTTCGCAAGAGAGCCAATGGATTATATCGCCTAGTTCCCATAACTTCGCTGGATAGGTGGAATGCGCGAGGACGAAGCGCACTGAACGAGGCGCGCCCTGTGATGATGGGTTTGAAAACTGGGCGTACTTTAGTTCGCTTCCTTTGATAAATTTTGAATTGAACCAAGAAA